>JAWETZ010000032.1:0-19168 GCA_032480835.1 Streptococcus mitis | reverse complement strand
GATTATCCTAACATCCCACCAGAAAATCCGATTTAAACACCAGTTGTTTTTAAACTATTAAGAAAGTAATTCCACTATATATTCCGAAGACCCGAAATTAGTAGGTGAAAAATGAAGTTCAACACTTTCTATTTCTGTTTCATAATACATGATTTTGCCAACGAAGTGTTCTTTAAAAAAAGAAGCCGCAATTTGTAGCTGAGTAAAAAAACGCTGAAGTTTTATTTTTTCGGTGTAATTTGGATTACGATAATCTCTAGAATTTGCCATATTTTCCTCACAAAAAAGGTGGTTTACAGAGTCTGTAAGCCACCTAGTCAGTCGGTTTATTCTGGTGTCTGCCACCGCTTGGCCCTTACGTCCAAGATTGCTATCGGATTTCGTTCTGGTGTCCGCCACCGCTTGGCCCTTATGTCCAAGATTACTATCAGATTGACCATGAGCCGACTACTCATCTACACTATTTATTCTACCTAAAATTGTTAAAATTTCAAGTGTAAACTCTTCTATTTCGTAGTATAAACAAAACTGATGGCACTATCTGCTTGAGAGATTTTTCTAAAGGTATAGTTAGGATTACCCCCATAGTTTGTCTCAGACACAAGGAAAGAGCCATCATCATAAACTTTCTCGACAAAAGCCACATGACCATAGTCTGCTGGTGTGCCATGTGTACCTCCCACAAAAGAAACAATGGCACCTGCTCTTGGTGTAGAGCCAGTTTCCCCACCAAGACTTGAAGCTGTCGCAACCCAGTCCTGACCATTTCCCATGGTATTAATGATTGAAATCTTCTCTCCGTTTCTACCTTTTAGCTTTAATCCTAACTGGTTCATACGAGCCGCAACACCCCATGTACATTGTCCATAGGCATAGGCCATACCATCTCCACCACCAGGAACAGAATGATCATACAAGTCCCCACGAACCCCTTCAAGGGATTGTGGGTCACTTTTTGCCTGTCCTCCATTTGTTTGACTAAAGCCTTTTTCAATTTGATAATACCATTCCGTTGCTCTAGTTTGTCTTTCCAGTAGTTTGTCACCAGAATTTCCCTCCCAATAGGTAAGGAAGAGTTGGGCGAGATTGCCTGCACTACCCGTATTTTTAAAGAAATCCTTTAACCAACTTTGATAGTAAGGACTATCCCCATGAAGCATAAAATCAAGTTGGAGGTCTAAATCATACCATTTCTTATTTTGGGTGCGTGCATAATTTAACAAAGCTGTATGACGTGTTGACCCATCTGCGGTATCCGTCCATTGACCTAACCCCAAACCTCTATGAAGGATATTAGGATAAGCACCACTATAAATGGCTGGCCCTCCTATCGCTAACCAGCTTTCATCATCCCATGAGGAATCGGTAGCGCCAACTGGAGGAGATAAATAATCCCCTTCAGCTCGTTTAGGATTGATAGAAGATTCTACCGACCAATTTCCTAAAATAGCCGCAATGGCTTGGGGACTTGCCCCTTGAGATTTCAAAAACTCATAAATATGTTTTGCTCGTTCAAACTCATCCCCACCAAACTGACCAATGGCAGGTAAGATAGTTGTCTGAAGTTGAATGACTTTTGGAAAATAAAATTGCGGATTGACATACACCAATTTGTCTTTCTTGTTCTTATACTTTTGATAGGAAATTTTCAAGCCTGTATCGTCTGGTGTTTCACCAATAACATCACCCGTTAGGACTCTTGTCCCCTCAATCGCACGGCCATTATGAATAGAATGCAAGGTCAATCGACTCTCATTCTCTCCTTTTCCGTTAGTGAGAATAACATCATCTCCATCTAGAGATACAACTCCATCCATTGGTGCGACAATCGTTTGGTGAGCCTTCGCTTCTAATAGAATGTACTCCTGAAGAGTAGGTTTTCCGTCTAAATCATAGTATCCATAACGATAAGTCATGGTTAAACTATCTTCGTTGCTTTGTCCCTCAAACGGATTGTCCAATTCCTGCATGGAAGCATAGACACCTTCTTCTTTTAGTTCCTTCATTTCCTCTTGATCGTCTTTCGAGAGTTTATACTTAGGAGTTTCATAAAGGTCTTGCATGGATTTCAAATCTTCCCCATCGTTTAAATCATGCCACAAAGTAGATAGATAATCCTTGTAAGTTTCTGAACTAAATAAGTGAACTGGTTTGTGTAACTCATAGTCATGGAATTTAAAATTCATATACCCCATCACATCATCAACTTTTGTGTAATAGGTAATGCCTTTGTCATTTGTACGAGTATGTTCTGCGTCTTCCCAAGTTAGGTGGGTATAAGCTTTTGTTAATTCAAATTCATCTTGTTGAATCAAACTAGCAGATGAAAAACCTAAAAAGAAGCTCATCATAAGTAAAAGAAGAAAGACTATTCCTCCAACTATCCATGTTGCAGGATTCCCAGCCGCAAATGTAAAGAAGGAAAAGGCTGCTTTTAGTTTTTGATAGATATTTCGGACACTTGTAAGACCTTGTTTCTTTAATTTTCGATACCGATTTTTAAAGGAACTTGGATTATCTTTCGCTAGTTTCCATCCTTTTCCATCCTTAAAATGATGGTATCGCTCTTTTGTGTTGGTCAGCCTTTTCTTGGTAAAACGACCTGTTGCTTGTCCTGTTTTGACACTAGCTTTTCCAAGATTATAAGAAAGCCGACTGTAGCGTTTCCCTTTTCTAATGGTCTCTTGAAGTGTGCGATAGCCTTCTAAATCTTCATT
Source organism: Streptococcus mitis (assembly GCA_032480835.1). GTDB lineage: Bacteria > Bacillota > Bacilli > Lactobacillales > Streptococcaceae > Streptococcus > Streptococcus mitis_DK. The sequence continues at coordinate 16,451 of JAWETZ010000032.1, read as the reverse complement.
TTCTGAAGCTAACTCTCCACCTTCACGTCCAAGGACATAAAGGAAAGTTTTGGCTTTCCTACTAACCTTTTTGGATTTATAGGCTTGTTTAGTAGATTTTAAATTTTCTTTGGCGGCCTTGACTTCTTTCTTAGCTTTTAATTCTTCTAAACTCTTCCCTTGAAAGAAAAAATTAGATTTTTGTTTCGATTCCTGACCGTAGAGAAATTTTTGATTGATTTTTCTTTCTTTACGACTCTCTTTTCTTTCTTCTTTTGCTTCTACCTTGGCTTCTCTAAATTGCTTCTTGGCTATTTTCAATCGTTTCCTAGCATGAGGCAACCGTCTGTCTCTTAATTCTTTTCGATTCAAAAGAGATGGAGGACTATTTTGAAGAATATGATTGTAGTCTTCATTTGCTTGTTTTACTCTCTCCTTTGAAGCTTCTCTCATCTCCTCTAGCTTTTCTTTTATCTCTTTTTTCCATGCTTTTTCATCCAGTACAGCGGAATCTTTTTTCTGTTTCTTCACCTCCTTCTTTCCTTGTTTCAAGAATTTCTTCTCATCTTTTAGACTTCTTCTAAATGCCTTTCGGGCACGTATGATTTTTCTTTTATCCTTCATTCTACTTCCCCTTAGTTAGAAGCCATTTTATCAGGATCCGTACTCATGATATCAAACAATTGAGTACCTTGAGGAATCTTATTTTTAAAGGGTACGACAACTGAACCAGCTTTTATCAGTCCTGCCCCTTTTTCTGGATTGACAAGGTATTTTTCGAGTTCTTTTGACAAGCCTAAGAGTTGAACTAGTTCTTCTCGGTCATTTTTTGCTTGCTTGAGGAGAATCATAAATTCACTATTTGCAATAATCCGTCTACCATTTGGATCTAACAATAAGGTTTCGACGTTTTGAGTTATTCCAGTCGGACTGGCTCCATATTTTCTGACACGACTCCACAATTTAAAGAAGAAATCACTGGCATATTTATCTAATAAGAGAAGCTGCATCTCATCAAAATAAATCCAGGTCTTCTTCCCTAATTTTTGATTCCGAACGACACGATTCCATATCTGATCAAAAACAACCATAAGAGCGATTTGTTTCAGCTCATCTCCTAACTTTTTAACATTATAGATTAAGAAATTAGATCCTGTTTGAATATTGGTCTTATGTGAAAAAATATCAAGCGAACCTTCGACATACAGTTCCATATCAAGCGCCAAATTCTGCGCTTCTTCTTCTGGTTGTTGACTCAAGACAAAGACCCATTCTTCCAAAGAAGGCTCTTTAAATGACTGATAGGTGAGTCTGGTAACTCGGTCGATAATCGATTTTTCTCTTCCATCCATTTTTCTATCCAATAACTTGCCAATAAAGGATAAAAGAAATTCTGATTTTACCTTAACAGGATCCTCATCCATATTTTCCTCAGACAAGTCAAGGACGTTAAGATAGGTTTGGGAATCCGGCGCAATATCAATCATTTCTCCCCCAAAAGCTCGTCCAATAACACTGTATTCTGCTTCTGGATCCACGATGATAATTTCTGTATTTTCACCAGATTCCTTGATTTTGGTCGTGATAATTTCATGCTTGGTTGCCATGCCTTTCCCAGCTCCAGATGTTCCTAAAATCAGACCAGACGGTGTATTTAATAAGATTCGATCAATGGTAATAATATTGCTTGATATTTGATTGATACCGTAATATTTCCCACTACGGTCTTGTAAGTCTACTGAAGTCCAAGGTGAGTTCACTGCTATATTGGACGTTAATAAACTCCGTGATACTCCCTCTAAAAAATCACAACCAAATGGCAGCAAACTATTAAAGGCTGCTTCTTGCATATATGGAAGTTTATCAATCATTAGGTCATTTGAGCCGGCCACTTGTTGAATCGTATCTAGAGCTTGTTTGAGTTCTTCTTCATCCTGACCAAAAACACCAATCAAAAAGACTGTTTGAAATAGTTTATCTCCTGTCTCGGTCATGGTTTTTAAGAGTTCTTCAGCTTCATCGATATTGCTTTCTAAAACATGGCCTACTTTTTCCAAATAGATACCTGTACGAGCTAGTTTTTGTTGTTCCCCAATCTTTTGGGATTCCATCAAGGTCTTCTTTGTTCGTAGTTTCTTCATGGCATCTGCCTTAGTCGAACTTTGAGCATGAAGGCTTACAATCAATTCCAAATCTCCTTGCATGAGGTCTCGGATAAACTGATCCCCTAATTCCATGCCGTAGTCTCTCACATAGACAATCTGTAATAAGCGGTCATTGATTTGTAGGTAATTCTTGTTTTTAAAATCCAAGAGATTAGGGGCTATGAAGTGACGAGTTGTCTGACCAGATCTCGTTAAATCACGGTAAGAAAAAGGAAGATGGTGTTCTCCTCTAAGCATATCCGCCAACAAGTTCACACGGTTTTCTCCAGCCAAGGATTCAAATCGAGCATCAATTTCTGAGAAACCACTCTTGAAATATTCTCCAATTTGAGACAAGGAGCGATAAGCTTGTTTGGGATTAGAATCCTTTCTACCAAAGCTAATCAGTTTCACAGCTGAAAAATTATTTTCACCACTGTCTAAATTCTGATTCATCATCCGATTCAATTCTTTACGATAGGTATCATATCCATCTTCTTTTTCCTCATACAAAACACTTTGTCTGAATTTTTCTAAATTCAATCTTTTATTAAAGATAGTCAATTGGAAGTTGGTTTGGTCATCTAAAGAGTTAATCAAATCAGAATACTTCTCAATGATTGCGCCCTTATCTTCTAAACCAACGGTCTGGTAATTGACATCACCAAGTAAATAGCTTTGTGAGAAATAATCTTCTTTTACCTGCATCAGACCATTTTGATACAGGGCTTGATAGGAAAGAGTATTAGCCGTAGAGGGTAACACTTCCTCTTTTTTTCCTTTAACTTCTTCCTTTTTATTAGTCATTGAAGCTTTTTGTTTCTTTAATGTATTTGATTTTCTTTTCATGTTCAGGTCCTTTCTTTCCTGTTATTGTTCGTAGGGGAACCGTTAATTCAAAATGAAGACGGTATTTCAAATAATGTTCAAAATATAAATCATTGGGTTTATAGACTCCAAAAAGCATGAGGGGGATGGTAAAAGCAAATACAAAACCGTAAACAAACCAATCTCCAAATTGCCAGAAAAAGAGATTCAAGCCCAAAACAATAATTGTGACAATAAAGGCTGGTAAAACAAAGATGATTTGTCTTGTGGTGAAACCTAACCAAGCCCTGTGTTGGTATTTTGAAATGTCTTTAAAGACACGTGTATTCATGACTTTCCTTTCTAAAAAGGCTAAGAAGCAATCACTTCCTAGCCTTTATCTAATTACATACCTAAGATTGAGCGAGCCGTACGTTGAGAACCAACGAGGGCAATAATCAGTAAGATAGCTTGTATTAAACTACCAAACATAATCGCAAGAGATTGCAGGACTCCTGCACCATTTGAAACAGCTATTTTCCCAGCAGATTCAAATAAAGGAACAAGAGAAACAATCAGAAAAATGAGAACCCCTTGTACCGCATAGACCATAATATTTTTTAAATAGCCAATACCAATAGACTTCCATTCATCACTTAAAAATGTTGGAATCGTAAGAGGGGCAAATGGAATCATAAGGTAGAGTTGAATAAATCGAATAGATACCAAAAGATTGACCATGGCTGCACTTACTATCCGAACAAGCCAAATGAGGAGGGCGAAAAAGCCCACAATCATCCGGCCAATAAATCCTGACCCTTTTAATCCAGAGATGGTATCATACTTTGCGCCACCGTGAGCCACAATCGAGGCCACTTGTTCAATGGCGTGACTCGCAATCCCGATGATAGCTTCTACAATAACGGTAGTGTTGGTAATTACCACTGCGACCATGATATAACTAATCAACATCGGGGCTAATGCTTCAAAGGTCATCGCTCCACCTGAGTTAGCAATTTTCTTTGCCATCTTCGAAAATTCTAAGATGAGAACAACTGATAAAATCGCAACTCCAAGAGGCTGCATGACACTTTTAGTAATACTAGACATATAAGTCCAAACGGTTGGATTGTAACTAGATAGGGATTTAATCAGATCTACCGTAGATTGTAAATCTACATTAAACCCTTCAAATAAATTTTCAGCTGATATTTTTTCAGATGCAAGGTAAACAAAGGGTGAGACTAAACTAAGATTCATGTCATTGTTTATCCTCCTAAATTGAAATCTGGGTTACAAAGGCTCCAGCAGCCCCGACCATAACACCACCGACAATTTCAAGAATGGCATTCCGAACACCTGGTCCACCATCTTTAATATTGGTTGCAAGATTGACAATCCCCACAACAACGAGAAAGGCACCAACTGCAATCAATCCCTTCTGTAACAAAGACATAGCTTGTGCAAACATAGCACTTGCGTCTACTCCATAAACAAAACCTTTAAAATGCGTAATCATCTATTTCCTCTTTTCTATTTTTATTTTAAACTAGATTCAAAAGTTAAATCACGAATTCTAAGGCCTTCAAGATGATTTTCTTGTCTTTGATTCAAAGGATTGATTTGATAGTTCCACCATCGTTCATCGGTTTCTTGATTGGCTATGTACTTCCAGTTTGGATGCTTGGTTGAATTGTATTTTTTGCTTTTAAAGACAGGCATATTAGCAATTCGAACCAAGCATTCATGCCGTTTCATATTTCCGACCTCATCTGGTGTCATTAAATCACGAGCAATCTTTTGATGAGAAAGGGATCCTGAACCTGTCTGGCCAAAGGAACGACTAGTATTTCGAACATCAATGGTTTGTTTACCGAGTAATCCACTCATAAATTTAAAGGTATCTTCATCATTACCACCTAAGTAGACTAAGCTATCACAGTTCCCCAAAATAGTTTTCCAAGCTTCTTTTTCTTTATAGAGCCCTTGAAGTTGGGCAATATTTTGTAGAATGGGAACGAGACTCATATTCCGTGAACGGACTGTTGAGGTTTGTTCAGCAAAATCTGGAATTTCTCCGATATTTGCGAACTCATCTAAATAGACTCTCACATGAAGAGGCAATTGCCCCTTAAAATCAATATCTGCTTGTCTTGTTAGGGTTTGAAATACGGTTGAAAAAAAGAGGGCTGAAAGAAAGCGAAAGGTACTATCGTTATCTGGGATAACTAGGTAAACCATTGATTTTTCCTTGCCCCATGTCTTCATATCAAGGGTATCTCTTTTGGTCAAATCCATGACACTTTGAATATTGAAGAGGGCAAATTTAGCAGTGGTTACAGCTATAACAGAATCCAGAGTCTTATCCTTATAATTTTGAAAATCTGCCCAATTTCGCATAGTAAAATTTTCAGTTCCATACTTTTTAGCATAATTTTCAAATAGAATTTCTAAGACACTTTTTTCTTGATTTTCACCCTTGGATAAGTGTTTAATGAGTTTTGAGATTTCAGCAAAACTTGGATAACGCCCTCGTTTTTTTCGCTCTTCCACTTCTTTTTTTTGACGTTTCAACAAGTTTTGGTATTCTGTTTGACTCAAACGACTCTCTTCAATGAGCTGTTCTCTTGTTTTGGGTGGATTATAGAAATCGACCAAGTAGGAGGCTAAAGCTCGTACCAAAGTCATAGAAGCTTCATCCCAAAATGGATCACTACGGGAGCCAGAGCCTTTGGTGTTATTGAAATAAACCGTCAGCATGCGATTCAAATCATTTTCTGTCTCTATATAGCGAAAAGGATTGAAGCCATCTGAGTTCTTCATATTGACTAAATCTAACACCTTTACTTGGTAGCCATGTTCTAAAAAGAGTTTGCCTGTTTTTTCGGCCAAGTGATCTTTAGGATCCACTACAATATTAGAACTATTCATTTGAATCAGATTGGGTTTCACAAAGCGAAATGTCTTCCCACTTCCTGAACCTCCAATCACCGCAATATTCTTATTCCTATCGTATTGGGCTGGTTTTTTATCTAATAATGTCAGACGAACATCTTGTGCTAAGATCGTATCATGAGAAAATTCCTTACCGTAAAAGAGCTTCTTTTCTTTTAGAGTTCCAAAACGGGCGCTCCCGTATTCTACCCCTTCTCGGTATTGTTTTTTGCCAGTCTCTAAATAAAGATAAACCAGCAACATCATCAGAAAGCCTAGTAGAAAAAAAGCACTTGATTTTCCAGTAAAAGAAATATTCCATGGCGACTGAAGAACTTCATCTTGACCTTCCATCAGAAGATGAGTCCATTTATCTAAGGTATTTCCAGTATAGGAATCATACAAAAGCGTCAAACGATGAAAAAGATAGCCTAGTAAGATACCTAACAGGGAGAATAGTAGGAATTTTTTTCCACTGTACATCATCTCACCATCTCTTTCTGTTTGACAGCTCCTTCTTGTCTAAAGGTTATTTGGGATTTAGCCTCATCAATTGCATCGTCTAAAGACTTATCCATGGTAAAATCAGCTAATTTCTCCGGATCATTAACCATTTTTTCTAATAGATGGTCTAAATGATTGTCTAGAATTGAACGGTCTTTCGTGTAGAAATGTAGAGAATCCCCTTGCCAAGCGATGGCTAAAGGAATCTCTTCTTTTTCTAAAAAGGCTTTAAATTTCTCTATATCAATTGGTTTGTCTAAAAAATCTTTTTTCAGATTAATCGTATCAATCGCATAGGGAGATTGTAACAATTCTTCTAATTTCTGTACTCCTATCTTATAGGCGGAATCTTGTGCTAAAGCCTGACGTCTAGACCATTCTAAAATCTTTAAGAGACTTCTTACAGTAAATAAAAGACTACGCTCTGCATATTGAACTGCCATTCGTTCCTGTTGTTCAGAGGACATCTGACGCCTCCTTCTTCACAAATAGCAGTTTTCCTTCTTTATAGCGATAAGCTATCAATTTCTGATGTTGCTTAATCGACTTGACAACCTGCAGTAGATCTCTCGAATAAGGTTCTCGAAGAGTGACTTCTACTGCTTTCCCATCAAAGATACCAACACGTTTAAATTCAATGTAGTCTCTTTTGAGATGTCCTAAGCCCATACCAAAGGGAAAGTGATGAATCAATTGGATGGTATAACCACCTTTATTTCCCATTTGTTTCAAATCATACAAGTTTACTACCTTCATGATTAACTCCTTTATCTAGTTTGTCGCATCGTTTAAGTCTGGTAACGATAAACTCCGTGTCTGTTAGAAAATTCTCACACACGTCTTGTGCCAGTTGCCCTTCACAGGGTAATACTCTCAGTCCCTACTTACACAGGCACGCTAATCAAGACGGAGTGGATTCAATTTTCAAAGAACAGGTAGCTTTATTATAGATAAGAGTAGTTGAAATTTTTATCACATTTTTTATTTTTCTGTAGAGCTAAATTCATACTAAACAAAGATTTTGAAATAAAAGACTAACATTGTTACATAACGTTAGCATTTCATTTCCCTAAAATAAGCTAATTTTGTCTAAAAAAGCAGCAAACTATAAACTAGTAGGTTCCACACCAAATGTAGACCCATACTTCCCCAAAAGTCAGATTGATAGCGCACCATCCCTAAAAACATCCCAAGTGAAACATATAAACACCAAGCTAGAATGGTTACTGGATGATGTACTAAGGCAAATAAAACACTTGTCAAAGCAACTCGAATATCTAATTTTCTGACCAAGTTCCATAAAATTTCTCTATACAGAAATTCTTCAACCATACTCGCATTGATTAAGAACAATAAAAATGAAAACCAAGGAACTTGATGTTGAAGGCCAATTAAGTTTGCTTGATTCGTGCTTCCTTGAGCATGAATCAGACTAAAACATAGACTTATAATCAGTAGGCTAACGAATCCAATACCAAGCCATTTCATCCTAGTTTTCATATTGACCTTGACCACTTGTTTTCGTTGACCATACATCCATAAAAAAGAAATGAGAGACGCACCATAGAGAACCTGTAGTATAGTTAACTCACCGATACAAAGCAATTTCAGTAAGTATAGGGATACCAATAGGACATTTACTTGTTGGAATATATAAACTGGAATTATTCTTTTCATAGTTACCTCCGAAATAAATCTTCATAATCTAAATCTAATACCTGCACAATCCTTTCTACCCAAGGACTTTGAGGCATTCGTTGTTCCATCTTGTAGTGGCGGATCTTTTGATACAAACGATTCAATTCACTTGGATAGTGAAATTCTCCCGCAAACATTTTTCTGGTTAACTCAATCCAACTGATATTTCTTTCAGCCAAAATAATGGACAAGTTCTCCCAAAATCGTTCAGCCATATTGCTTCTCCTTTAACTAGATAAATAATGTGTTTGTTTCATGTAAATCAATTGTTTCGTATCTCTAGGCAATAAAGCTCTAGCCTCTTCCAAATTCAGATTTGGATAAACTCGCTTATTTGAAACCGCAAGTGGAAGTCTGATGGTTAGTTCAGGATTTTTTAATATCATCTCAACGAAATCCGTTAATCTTAGATTGTCACGGTTCTTAAATCGTAATAAATTTGGAGATAAAAACTCAAAACAATCTGAAGAATAGCTCATCATCTCAATTAATTTGTCCTTTGTCATTTCAGAAACTGAATGACAAGATACCTCAATGCCATAGTTTTGAAAGAAGTCTAAAAGAAGTTGATTTCTTTGGCTATTTTTACTTAGATAGAGATCAATCATGGGAGACCTCCCAAAGATTCGGTTCCATTTGATATTCTGAGACGATTAAGGAATCTAATAAATTTGCGAAGTTAATCGGTTTCTTGTCTTCATCAAAAGCTTTTACAGTTACTTGGGTTGTAAGTATTCCCTCTTTTCCCTCGGCTCGATAGCCTTGCCCATATAAAATAAAAACAAGATTTTGATGATCATCTACAAAGGCATCAGCTCCGTTCTTTATATCCTGACTTTCAAGGAATTCCATAACGTTTTGAAGATAGGATTCATAAAATAGTGGGTAATTATGTTTTTTATGGTAATCATCTAAAAATGTCACCTCAAACTCACATGGATAATTAGGCATTAAAAATATTTGTTCATCCAGCTGTTTGATTTCTGCATCATGTAATTCTGTTTCTAATTCATCACAATCTAGTATTGATTCTTTATTTAATGCTTTCATCTTTTTCCTCTATTTCTTTTAATTTCTTTGCGATTGCGGCAATCACAGGAACGGTTACACTATTACCAGCTTGTTTATAGAGCTGACTATTACTAGAAACTTTTCTAGCAGCTTCAAAAGCCCAATCAGGAAATCCCTGTAGGCGAAAACACTCTTTAGGGGTGATTCGTCTTATTCTCAAACGGTAAAATTGTCCATCAATTAAAACACCGGCTACATGGTAAACTTGCTTATCTTCTCCTTCATAGCTAGCCACTACTACTCCCATTTGACCACTAGTTGTCAAAGTATTAGCTATACCTTTTCCAACTCTACCACGCCGATACTGAGAACTTGGTCTTTCTAAATTGATTGAATCTCCAATCTCTGCTTGAGCATATCCTTTTTTAGTTGCCTCCCGGACTTTTAGAAATTGGATTGGTTCTGGAATCAGTATTTTGGGAATTTTATCTCCTCCTTGCATTGTAGTCAGTGTTGGAGATAAGCCCTCACTTCCATATACGCGACCAGTCTCCTTAAAGCTAGTTGGTAAATTTCCAACAACGACAATTCCATGGCGATCCTGAGTATTTAAAGTAAACATCGTCTCTTGGTTTTCCTTAAATCGTCTCCCATTTTGTCTCTTGTCTAATCTATCAGGTGTCATACAGGGAATCGCAACCTTAAATCCTTCTCCTTTTCCACGAACTAAGGTTGGCGCAAGACCTTCTGAATAATAAACTTTACCGCTCATGCCACTTTTTGATGGATTCAAATTTCCTAGTGTTTTTAAAGTCTCAGAGTTAGTTGCTTGACCTTCTCGTCTGAAAGGAAATAAGAGTCTGGTACCTTTCTTTCTAGAATGTCCGATAATAAACACCCTCTCTCTGTTTTGGGGAACGCCAAAATCCTTACTGTTAAGCACCTGCCACTCAACATCAAACCCCAACTCATCAAGTGTGGTAAGGATTGTGGTGAACGTCCGTCCCTTATCGTGATTGAGTAAGCCTTTAACATTTTCAAGAAAAAGAAAACGTGGTTGGATTTGTTTGGCCGCCCGAGCAATTTCGAAGAACAAAGTTCCTCTAGTATCTTCAAATCCCAATCGTCTTCCTGCGATTGAAAATGCTTGACAAGGGAATCCCCCACAGATGATATCGACTTTCCCTCTAAGTTTTTTAAATTCGTCATCTGAAACATCTCGTATGTCATGAAATTCTATTTCTCCTTCCGTTTGAAAAATGGACTTATAAGATTCTCTAGCAAATTTATCAATCTCACAAAATCCAATACACTCATGTCCGACACTTTCCATTCCAAGTCGAAATCCTCCGATACCTGCAAATAAATCAATAAATATCATTTCTTTATCACCCCTTTCTGATCGACTATTAATGCCCAAAGTGTTACACCACTTGAAATGACAATTAGCATAACTAATATCCACTCGATTGGCGACATTTAACCACCTCCTTTTCTAACACGGTTGTTCCAAACAGAATACAAGCCATTAAACACAAATTCAGCAAGTACTTCCGCTCGTCTAACAAAGCGAACATTGTCAAGAGCATACTGATAGATTCTCTCAAAATCAGTCATAGCAATTTCACTGGCTGTTTCAGAAAAACCTTCTCGTCTAAATTGATCTTGTACCAATCCCCAAATATAATCTCGATCATATTTTGTGACCTTTTCTACTTTTCTTTTCAAGATAGGTTGAGTATACCTCTCCTCCTCATCCTCAATAAATAAAGAATCAGTCTCACTATATTTAGTCTCACTAACTTCAGTCTCACTAGGGGCTGAATGTAAGACGGGGGCCGTATCATTTTCATCCTGCCCTAGTCTTTTTTTAACACTAGGCCTGTTTGAATTAGCTACTGGGGTAGAAGATAATTCCCCTAAATAAATCTTATTAGCTAGTCTTCCTTTCTCACTTGAAGACTGTTGGACTTCATCAATTAAGTCATATTCTTTAAGAATTTTTTTGATGGACAATAATTTTGACTTCGAACAACCTAACAGCTTCATCAGTTTAGAATTAGAAAATACTAAATAGACTGCTCCTTCTTCATCTATCCAACCACGACTAAGAGATAATTCTAAACGATCTTTTAAAATTGAATAAGCCACCTTTACTTCTAATTTCATATCCATATATTTCTCATCCTCAAAAAGAATTTTAGGTAATTTATAATACCGTTCTGAAGTTTGGTATTGATTTGCGGTAATTCGTTTCATAGCGCTCCTCCAAGTTCTTTGAGTATTAAATCTCCACTTGATTCCAAGCGAACCAAGCCACTTTTTTCTAATTCAGCCATAAGAGATATGGCTTCAACAATGTCAATTCCCATTTCACGTACTAAAAATGAAATGACAATATAGCGTGATGATTGTAATTCTTTTGTCATTTTCCCTCCTGAAAATAAAAAAACGGAAAGATTGTGAAATTCCTTTCCGTAACATAATAAATATTTGAACACCAAACTCAACACCAAAAAAATGTTTTTATTGATGATTATTGCTCAATCAAGCACTTATAACAATGTGAAGAATTAAAATCTAAACCAACAAAAACCCTTGAATTTCAAGGGTTTTAAGCATTTATTCTACTTCACAATGTTTTATTATTTTAATTCTTCTAGACCAACCATTGAATAGTAGCCATTGAGTTTTTTTCCTTTCGTATCAAGGGTTTAGAGCCCCTATTTTATTTTACTATCGCTTGGACATAAAATGAATGATGTTCAAACAATTTTTGTTTTATAATACAGAAATCTACTTTATATTATATCATGACTTCTATAGCCCTTCAACCTCCCTGAATAGAAAAAAGCCATCAAATGATGACTTTTCAGAGGGAGCAAAAACTGTCCCCTTTATATTTTAAACAACGGATTTAAGAAACCATCTGTGTTTTGCAACAATTTCTTATAAACTTTCCACTTGAGGCCTTCGGTATGCTTGAAACCACCTTCTTTCAAGTCTTTCTCAACAGCAGTGTTAAATAAGTCTTGGAGTTGAGCATAAGTTGAAATTTTAGAACCGTCTACTTCAATCTCAACAAAGCCTTTCTGTGCTTTCGCATACACTTCATGATACCAATGTTTCTTCCACTCTTCGAGGTTTTGGAATTGATTATTAGAAACTTTCTTGATAATGAAATCATCACCTAAAAGCCCTTTATTTTCTCTGTTGGCATCACCTTTTAACTTGTTAGAAACATAAGGGATAAAGCCATTTTCATAACCATAGTAACCCCACATACGGAAAGTATTGTGTTTAAAAGAAATAGAACCTACGGTGCTTCGACTCGTATTCCCGCCAAAGATACCTGCCATCATATTGACAGTTTGATAAGCACTATCAAAACCTTCCGTACGGAAGCGACCGTTATTTGGCATACCATGAAGAGTTACAAAGTTATTATCTACCAACTTGTCAATGCTATCAATTGGTAATTTCTTCTCTTCTTCCGTCAAGTCACGCAATTTGTCCCACTGGTGTGGTTCTCCAATTAAACGGTTTCTATCCGCATTGGTGCGCCACTCTTTATCCATCTTCTTGAACCACTTAGAGTTATCAGATAACTTTTGCTTAATAACAGCAGTAGCTTCTAAGTAATCCAACATCATCATAGACTCATTGTAGTTTTTCATATAACTATCAATCTTGTCTCGACTGTCTAACTTAGCTGGGTCATAGTTATAAAGTTGCTCTCCATCATTTTTACGCTCATAAGCCATATTAATACCGAGTGCACCGTATTCACTATTTGGAGTAGACTTATCAGGAGTTTGTAACATACCTTGAGCGAAGGCTTCTAAATCAGTACCTTCACGGTGTCTATGACCTCCGTAGTAAACCATTCTATCGTTAACGTGAGTCGTTTCATGGGTGAAGGCTGAAATACCAAAGTCGTCTAACATTTTCGTAACCATGAAATACACTTGATCGTCTTTATACGGGTCGCCATAAATCTTAGCCATCGCACCCATAGCGCCATTTACTTGATGCCAACGATCAGTCGGGCCGAATAGCTCACGAATAGGAGATACCACTGCACCACCTCGTCCATAACCTTGACGATTTGCATCGGGAATGCCATCATACCACTGACTGTCCCACACAGGAGTCGGTACCATATTTTGACTCTTAAGGAGTTTATCACGTACACTCGGAAGAGCTAAACGAGACCAAAAGTCTAGGTATCTTTGTTGTGCTTTTGCTACTAAATTAATCTTAGGTTTTAAAGACTCTCTCGCTTCCTCTGTATTTTTACCATATCTCTCAAATGAACTATAAGCTAAAGTGTTATAGGTAGAAATCATAAATATATGAGCTTTCTTCAAATTGAGCAATGGTAAAATCATACGACCGTGAATATCATTATTTAAACCATCAAATACACGGTGACGCTTATCTTTAAAGGCTTCTGTACTTGTTTCAGGTTCTACTACATAAACGTTTTTCGCAGAATGAATAAACCAGTCATTCAAATCTTTATCTTCTGTAAACAAACGCATGTTATAGTCTAAGAAGCTACGTAAATCACCTTTACCAGTTGCACCAGCAATCACTTCTTTGTAGGCATCTTGTGTACGATCTCCTTTTAAGAAATGCTCTCTTGACCCAATTTGAATCAAACGATCTAATACACTTGGTGTCTTACCATAAAAGTCAGGTTTAAACATCATAATATCTTTGATACTCAAATCACCATATTTGATATCATAGTAACGATTAAGATAAGTCAGTCCCATCATAATTTTAGCTTTGTTATCTTCAACTTTCTTAAGTAAAGCACGCTCAACTACTTCCCCACCGTTTAACTGATGATCTTCATTTTCTAAAATCTGACTAACAAGTTTTTCTAAGTTTCCTTTTACTTCTTCAAAGCTTTCTTCGAAATACAAGCCTTTAATGTACTCAGTTTTCTTATCTGGTGTGTTCTTCCAAGGTTTATCACGCTGATCCATCAAGCTACGAACTTCATCTGAAAGTAAGGTAACACTAGCTAACTTCTCTTTAATACCGCTTACTAACTGGTTACGATTCTTCATAACCATATTTGGAGTATAGACAATGTTTTGACCTGCCACATCATACTCTTTTACTTGAGCTACTTTAGAGTCCGTTTTAGCAGTTACAGCTAACTCTTCTTTTGTACCATCAGCATAGTGAACCATAATCTTATCAATATCCGATAAATCAGTTACAAACTGCCCTGATTTCATACCTGTTACAGACAGAACGGTTTTCTTAACAAGATTGGACTCATCTGTTAGCTTATTCCCTTGGTTTACAATCCACTCTTTGTTATAAAATGGTTGCAGTTTTTCAATGTTGCGATAGGCTTGTTCACGTTCAACTTTGTAATCTTGCGTTGTCTTATACTCATTATCCCGTGTTGTGAGAGCATTGAGTTTATTTACAATTGGCTCTGTAATTGCATATTTATCTGCTGTGATAGCCAATTCTTTAATTTTCTTATCAGCTTCCTCTTGTGTTATAGGCTTAATACGATGCAATTCTTTAGAATGCTTGTATGATGAAGTACCCTTACTTACATCTTTTACAACGTAGTTTCTATTAACATTGTTACCAGTCCAATAAGGATCGGCACTGATATCATGTGAACCATAAAATATTTCTCCGGTTTCAACTTTCATCATTGAAACAGAATCTTCAATCGAACCATGCATGTTAAGACTTCCAACAGCACCGCCAACTTCAATTGGTTCTTCCACAACTATTGTACCTTTAACAACAGATTTTTTAATAGCTCCCTCTCTACCTACAGCATAGTTATCGCCTCCATTTTGCGACCAGTAAGCTATACCTGCAGCCTTAGCTTTCTTCCCTCGAATATTGGCATCTACATAAGCCTGCTCTACCAGCCCCTTCCAGTTTTCACCAACAATACCAGTCAAGAACGAACTACCTGTACCAATAGAGGTCACATTCCCAATAAAAGCTACATTTCTCAATGTACCGCCACTATCAATCTTATCAATAAATCCAGATACCCAGTTTCTACCTAATACGTTACCAGTCACTTTGACATCTTCAATTTTAGCGCCGCCTTTAATAGTGTCGGCAATCGGAGCAATTCGGTCTGCCCATGGCATATTTATGTCAACATTACCAAGATTAATATTCTTAATCGTTCCACCAATAACATTGCCAAATAACGGACGTGACAGGTTATGAATGGTATAGTGATTATCACCATCACTCAAGAGCTTACCTTTGAAATCTTTCGTAACATATGATTTACCAAATGCTGATACATTTGTGGCATTAAGGTCAGCACCCAATTTAAACTCGCCATTTGGATGTTCTTGCATATCTCTCACAAGTTCATTGAAATTGTAATATACATTATTGACTTTTGGAACTGGTTTTTCAATATAATGCACATACTTATTACGAACCTTCGTTGGATCTGTATGTTGAATCAAATCTTTCGCTTCAGCAGTGATTTTATAAAGTTTTTTACCTTCTTCTGTCACCTCTTCAATAGAGTCAACAGCTAAACGAGTTACCTTATTATCGCGACTAGTGATTTTTAAGTACATTTTTTTAACATCTTCATCAGATGGTTTTTCATTCATAAAATCACTAGGTGTTTCAGTACCATCATCATTTACCTTCACTAAATTAGTAGATGCGATATTTTTAATTTCAACTTTTTTCAACTCTAAACGTAAAGGTTTTTCATCCAATTTAGACGTTTCATCACCTTCACCACGGTTGTAAGTCATTGTTGTTGCAATTTTATAATCTTTGAATAAATCCAAACCTTGAACAGCATCTGTCAATTTTTCTTTAGATAAGTCAACTCGCTTAACAACAGTATTCCCATCCTTAATCTCAGCTATAATGCTCTTGATTTCAGCATTATCTGTATTTTCAAGAGTGTAATCCAATTTAGCTGAACGATCCATCGCATCTTCTGTAACCTTATCCAAAGTCAAAGTTGGTGCAACTTTTGTAGTATATTCAGGTAACTCAGCTTGAACTTCAGGTTCTCCTTTTTCAGTCACAACAGCTTCTGGCAACTCAGCTTGAACTTCTGGTTCCCCTTTGTCAGTCACAACTGCTTCGGGTAAGGTTGGTTGAACTTCTGGTTCCCCTTTGTCAGTCACAACTGCTTCGGGTAAGGCTGGCTGAACTTCTGGTTCCCCTTTGTCAGTCACAACTGCTTCGGGTAAGGCTGGTTGAACCTCAGGTTCCCCTTTGTCAGTCACAACTGCTTCGGGTAAGGTCGGTTGAACTTCAGGTTCTCCTTTTTCAGTCACAACAGCTTCGGGTAAGGTCGGTTGAACTTCAGGTTCTCCTTTTTCAGTCACA
>JAWETZ010000031.1:0-19362 GCA_032480835.1 Streptococcus mitis | reverse complement strand
AGGCTATCTCAAGAAGAATGAGCAACTGACCAAGGATAGTATCGGAGATTGTGCGGTCGTAATTGTTGGGCTGGCCTTGCTGATAAAAGAGGATGTGCATGGAATATTCAAGGATTCTGAAAACTTCAGAGAAAAAGAAGTGATGGAATGTTTTAAATCTTTGAATGTTCACATTAGCGAGTTTCAGTTATCGCAAGATTTAGCGGACAAGAAAATGTGCAGGCATAATCTGATGTGTGCAGTCCGTTATTTAAGGATAATCAGCAATGCCCTTGGTTATAGCTTCGAAGAATGTTTTGAACTAGCTTACCAAGAAATCAAAGACCGCAAGGGTCGCTGGATTGATGGTACGTTTGTGAAAGAGGAGGATTTGCCGAATGATACCGAAATATAGAGCTTGGCTAAAAACAGAAAAACGTATGATTGAAACAGATGACCTTCTTGATATTGACTATGAGAATGAAGTGGTCACGACACAACAAGTTTATTTTGAGAATGATTTACCAAACGATAGAGATTTAGATAACTTTGTTTTCGAAGAAATCAAACTCATGCAATCAACAGATATGGTTGATAGGGATGGCAAGATGATCTTCGAGGGGGATATAGTCAAAATGGCTAAGGATGTCTACTCTGAACCGACTTATTACAAGGTTGTAAGACACCGTGGTGGAGCATATCGTCTTGAATCTAAAAAACACGGATGTGAATTGTGGCTACGACATGCTGATTGTGAGGTAGTGGGCAATATCTATGAAAATAAGGAGTTACTAGATGCCTGATGTAGAATGGATTATGGAAAATTGCCACATGATGCGTGATAACGGTGTCTGGGCAGGAGAGAAGCAGATTTCCTACGCTAGTCCAGATGGGCAGTACACGTATTACGTGAACAAGCGCAAAGATGGAACTTATTACTTGCATGGAGCAAGTAAACATTATGGGAGGAATTGACATGAAAGAAAAATCTTACGAGCAAGTTTTGGAAGAATTTAACGATGTTGATAAAGTCAACAACCCTAGCCATTATAAGGGGAAATTCGGACTTGAAGCCATCGAAGTTGTTAAGAATTTTGCTTTTGGATTAGAAGGAGTAGAAGGATTTTACTGGGGCAACGCAATCAAGTATATGTTACGCTTCCAAAAGAAAAACGGCCTTGAAGACTTGAAGAAAGCCAGAAAGAATCTTGACTGGTTGATTGAGGAGATGGAATATGAGGAATAGGGAACATTTTTCGGAACAAATCAGATTGTGGAGAATCGGGAAAGGTCTTACTCCAGAAGAAATTTCAAAGAGATTTGGTGTTAGCGCATATACATTCTCGGACTGGGAACGAGGCATGATACCGAGTGAACGTCAGAAAGAGCTTCTGTCGAAAGAGTTAGGATTGGATAAAGATGTCTTATTTAAGAGGTGTGAGGTCGGGAATATCAATGCGCTATTGAAAGAAAAGCGTTTAGAGCAAGGACTGACTCGCACAGAATTAGCTAAGTATCTGGGATATTCTGAGACGAGCATCAGCCGTTGGGAAAGAGGTGTGGAAATATCTGAATATGAAGCGGAAGATATCTGTGCATTCTTTGGAATCGAGGTGTATGATTGACGATAGATATTAAACAGAGATTGAAGGCTTTGCCTTATGCAAATATTAAAATTAAATCATTACACAGACAGATAAGTAGTTTGAAATCAGGCGTATTGCGAGGACAAACTTTTGATAGTATGCCAAAATCAAAAAGCAATAAGAATCAATCCGAGGAATTTAATATCCGTGTGATTGATAAGTCGGATGAATTGTTTAAAGAAATTGAGAAGATTTATAAAGAGCAAGATGAACTCATCAGGGCTATTGAGTCAATTGAAGATCCGTTTGAAAATATCGTGATGCGTCTACTATACATCGATGGGTTATCTTGGAACGAAGTGCAGATACAATTAAGATGTAGTCGCAGTACGATTAAACGGGCTAGGGAAAGCGCGCTTAAAAGTTTATCAAAAAATGGTACTAATCGAACTAAATGACACTTTTAATCTGCTAGAATAGTATTATCAGCTGAAAGCGGTAAGCGCACTGATGACTCCTTATATTTATTTTATTTTCCGAGGCTTCGGCCTCACATGGCGGTGACAGGTAAGCAGTTTTATCTCCTATGTATTTTCTTCGGTTCGATTCCGGACATCGCCGTTAATATTGTATTTCACAACGAGGTGTTTTAAATGAAGCAAGCAATGTTTAATAAATTGGAAGATGCGAAACAATTTGCGAAAACTGTAAAAGAATTGTTGTGTATCAAAGAACCTGTAATGATTAATAATAAACTGACGTATATTGTTGTTTATAAATAATCTAACGTAATTAACACGCAAGGTAGTAGTCGCCTTGCATTTTTAGGGCTTAGCCTAGATAATCTGTGGTAACTCAGGAAAAGGATGTTTTTAAATCTATCAAACATCCTGCCAGTAATGGTCAATCTAAGCAATTTAATCTTAACTATTTCAGTTTTGGAATAGGTAGGCGAAGTTAAAGCAGAGAGATTCCAACGGCAAGGTGCTGAGGAAATGCAAACGTGGCAGTTTGGCTGTGAAACGAGTCTATAAGAGGAAAGAGGTGTTTGGTTCGAGGTGCAACAAGAGCTTAATACCATATCTTACAAAAATTGGGCGCCTCCCAAAAGTATGTAAGGTGAGTTGATTGTCCGCAAAACAATCGATAACAAGCAGGCGCTGTGCATTTTGTTCTTCAAAAGAGAATGAAACACGTGGCGATGCGTGTCTGTGATAGATGAAAAGATGATTTTTATATTTTAAAAGCTATTCAAGATAGAAAAAACTCAAAAAAAGCAAAAGTCATCGCCCGTCGTAAATGAAAGTGTACTTCGGCAATTAGATTGCCTACTCAAGTCTCGCAAGGATAAGAGTAAAGTCAAAGAGTAAAGCAGCTTAGACTTTTAGCGGGGTCTTCGTTAATTGAAAAATGGCTTAGTAGTTTGCGGTGTAAGGAGTGATTGGCCTAACCAATCGTGCATGAGTGATACAAGTAGGAATATTTGTGGACAAGATAATAAACCATAAGTTATCAAAAGTCACTCGTTTAAAGCAGTAGTCTCATGCTGGTTAATGGATATATGGTAGACGAATGATGTCACAGGTTCGAGTCCTGTCGTTCCAATTGCGATTTTAATTCGCAGAGAGAGGTCTTGAAAAGGTCGCACATTGTGTGGCTTTTTTGATTATTTGAAAAGGTGGTGATGGAAAATTGAGTGGATTGAGAATAAAACAAAAGAGATTTGCAGATGAGTACATCATCTCAGGTAATGCGACGGAAGCTTATAAAAAAGCAGGTTATCGTGTTTCTAGTGATAGAGTGGCAGGCGTTGAAGGGCATAAGTTACTAAAGAATCCTAAGATTAAAAGCTATATAGATGAACGACTGAAACAACTTGATTCTGAGAAAATTGCAGATCAACAAGAAGTACTTAGTTATCTAACATCAGTAATGCGAGGAGAGACACAAGAACAGACCTTGATAAGCATAGGAGAATTAGGTCAAACGATTACGGATATTGATGTCGGAGCAAAAGATAGAATCAAAGCAGCCGAACTTTTAGGAAAACGGCATAGGCTTTGGACAGACAAAGTAGAGGCTGATGTTTCTGGAACAGTGGTGTTTGCGAATGAGTCAGACATACCAGATTAAACAGAACGATATTGTTGTTGACCTACCTAAGACAGTAGGCGGTGGATACGGTCAGTTTTGGCGATCAAGAAATCTTTATCGTGTAGTCAAAGGGTCTCGTGGTTCGAAGAAGTCCAAGACAACCGCTTTAAATTATGTTATCCGTCTTTTAAAATATCCCTGGGCTAACTTGCTTGTCATTCGTAGATACTCAAATACAAATAAGCAATCAACTTATACGGACTTTAAGTGGGCGTGTAATATATTAGGTGTGACTCATTTATTTAAATTCAATGAGTCTCTGCCTGAAATAACTGTCAAAAAGACAGGGCAAAAGATACTATTTCGTGGTCTGGATGATGAACTTAAAATCACATCTATCACGGTCGATGTTGGTAGTCTTTGCTGGGCATGGTTCGAGGAAGCCTACCAAATCGAGACTGAAGATAAGTTCAGTACGGTAGTTGAGTCTATCCGTGGTAGTTTAGACGTACCTGATTTCTTTAAACAAATCACAGTCACATTTAACCCGTGGAATGAGAGACACTGGCTCAAACGTGTATTCTTTGATGAAGAGACGAGGCGAGCTGATACATTCGCTACTACAACCACTTATAAATGCAATGAGTGGCTTGATGAAGTCGATATCAAACGCTATGAGGATTTGTATCATACGAACCCCAGACGTGCGAGAATCGTCTGTGATGGCGAATGGGGAGTTGCTGAAGGTTTAATTTACGAGAATGTAACTGTCAAAGAATTTGATAAAGATGAACTACTACAAGATTCAGCTTATAAGTTATGTATCGGTCTTGACTTTGGTTTTACTCATGATCCAACTGCTTTGTGTTGTTCACTCATAAACGATACAACGAAAGAGATTTATGTTTTTGATGAGGCGTATAAGGTCGGATTGATAACCAAGGAAGTTGCAAAGATGATAAAAGACAAAGGTTATCATCGCTCGCAAATCATTGCTGACAGCGCTGAATTACGACTGATTGAGGAATTAAGGTCAGAACATGGTATAACTCGAATTAAAGAGAGTCGGAAAGGTAAGGATAGTATTATGGCAGGCGTATCCAAATTACAAGGATACGCTATTTATGTGCATCCAGATTGTAAAAACATCATGGATGAATTTTATAGCTATTGTTATCAACAAGATAAAGAAGGCAATTGGTTGAACAAGCCAGAAGATAAAAATAACCACTTGATGGACGCGCTACGTTATAGCCTTCAATGTATTGAGGGTGGCAAAGCAACCGTCCGCAGACGTTCTGATTATGGTCTATAGAGAGGAAAGACATGTACCAATATTTAACCTATCCACGGGATGGATATGATGAGGGTTCTTTGAAGAAAGACCTGATTTACAAATTGATAACCAAGCATAGCACTGAAGGCTCACGATTGAAGAATTTAAAGAGCTACTATATGGGCGAGCATGCTATTTTAAATCACAAGAGACGCAACAAGAACGCACCGAATTACAAAACGGTAGCCAATCATGCCAAGGACATCGCAGACACGGCTACAGGCTATTTTATGGGCAATCCTATCAAGTACAATAACACTGCTGAAGGTGACATCGATGAACTACTTACAGCTTTTGATGGTGCCGAGATTGACCAAGTAGATGCTCAGAACGCTTTGAATATGGCTATCTATGGTCGTGCTTATGAGTACATCTATGCTAAAGAGGGATTGACTGAGTTGGACTCAACTAGTATTGACCCAGAAAATACCTTCATGGTCTACGATGATAGCATTGAGCGGAAGACTTTGTTTGCGGTCTACTACTATCAAGTCAAGGACGATACGAAAGATACTACTAAGTACCAGGCAGAAGTCTTTACTGAGAATCTGCACTATCACATGGTACTGAGACACACAGATTCAGGAACGACTCAGAATGAGCAAGCAGAGCCTCACAATCTTGGACAAATCCCAATCATTGAGTATCGCAACAATCACTTTGTGATTGGCGATTACGAGCAACAAATCAGCTTGATTGACGCTTATAATTCCTTGATGGGTAACCGTGTCAATGATAAGGAACAGGCAGTAGAGTCTATCCTTGTATTGTATGGCACGCAGTTAGCAGACACGCCAGAAGACGCTAAGGTAGCGATGAAGATTCTTTCTGAAGAAGGTCTTTTGGAATTGCCTGGAGATAGTGCAAGAGCTGAGTTCTTGAAGAATACGCTGGACGAAAGTGCTACTGAAATCTTGCGCACGGCTCTTAAAGAGGACATTTACACATTTAGCCATGTGCCGAATTTGACAGATGAGAACTTTGCAGGCAACACATCGGGCGTAGCCATGGAATTCAAGCTGATGGGCCTTGAGATGATTACCAAGACCAAGGAAGCAAACTACAAGCGTGGACTAAGACAGCGGATTGCTATCTTCGCTCATTACCTGGGCATGAAGCAGATTGCTCTAGAATCTCATTCAATCGTTCCGCAGTTTAGCCGTGGTTTGCCTAAGAACTTGTTAGAAATCTCTCAGATTGTGAATAACTTGGAAGGCAAAGTGACCAATAGGCAGCTTATTTCTCTCTTGCCGTTTGTGGAAGATCCTGACGCTGAGCTGGAAGCCTTGGAAGAAGAGAAAAAGAAGAACATGGAAGACATGCCGATGTTTAACCAAGACAACACGAAACCTGAAGATGAGGTAATAGATGAAGAATCAGGAGTACTGGGCGAAGAGGAAAGCCAATCTGATTTACCAGCAGATGGACAAGGCCGAAAAGCAGGCAGACAAGTTCGATAAAGTCTATCAGGAAGCTAAGATTTACTTGGATAAGGAAATCAATAAGATTTTCGACAAGTTCCAACGTGATTATGGTCTAAGTCAGGTAGATGCTAGACAAGTCTTGAAGAACATGAAAGACAATAAGGACTTGAACGAACTTCGTAAGGTGCTTGAAGCGAGACCGAACGACCCGAATATCCAAAGACTACTAGCCGACTTAGATAGTCCAGCTTATTCTTTCCGTATGAAACGCTTAGAACGTTTGAGCGACGATTTAGACCGTATGCGTGAATCTATCTACCATTCGGAGAAGACGGGCTCAGACGCATTTTATAGCGACCTGATGAAGGATAGCTACTATAGGGCTACCTTTGACCTGCAACAGCAGACAGGTCTAGCATATGGCTTTTCTGGGCTTCCTGAGAGCGAGATAAAACATCTACAGTCTTTTAGTTGGGTAGGAGACGGAAGTACCTACTCAACAAACATCTGGAAGAATACAGGGAAACTTACTTCCAGCATAAAAGATGAACTACTCATGAGCCTCATGACAGGTCGAGATATACGAGAAACTGCACAAGCAATTGCTGAGAGGTTCAATGTAGGCCAGAATGATGCAAGGCGTTTGGTTCGGACAGAATCCGCCTTTTTTCATAACCAAATGGAACTACTCAGCTATGAAGAAGCAGACATAGAAAAGTATATCTTTGTGGCTGTCTTAGACAAGCGTACATCACGCATTTGTCAAGAGCATGATAATCAGGTCTATGACAGGGACAAAGCGACCCCTGGTGTCAACTATCCGCCTATGCACCCTTGGTGCAGATCTACCACTGTCGCATACGACGAGGACGCAGACTACAGCAAGCTGAAGCGCAGGGCGAGAAATCCAGTGACAGGCAAGACCGAGCTGGTGCCTGCTGATATGACTTATAAAGAGTGGTATAGCAAGTATGTGGATGGTGAGGACGTTGTTAAGGAATCTAAACCAGAATTGGGTGACAAGGTTTTTGCAGCTGATAAACCAAATGAAATAGACGACTTCTTCAAGAAACAAAAGTCTTATCAAAAGTGGTATAATGAGCTTACAGATGACGAAAGAAGCGTTATTTATTCTTACACAACAGAAAACTATCATAATTTCAACAATATAAAACGTTATGGACTTGATGAAGCTTTAAAAATACGTGAAAAGTTCTGGTTTGAAAACGATGGAGACGTAGCTGATTTACCTTTTGCTTTAGATATTGTAAAGGATACAGAACCTAATATCCCAATCTTAGAAAAAGCTATTTCAAAATTTGCTCCCGAAAAAAGTTTCAAGGCGTATCGTGGAAGTGGATCTATCTCTGCACTCGGGCAAGATTTAGGATATCTAGATTTTGAAGTTGGCCAATCTATTAAATTAGATAAAACTTTCACTTCATTTAGTTTAGATAAGAACTATGCAAAAGAATTTGCGATGGATGGCGAAGGCGCAGATATTCTGTTTGAAGTCACTGTTAGAAAAGGTCAAAAAACAGGAGCGTATATAGCTGAGTTAGCGGATTTTAATCCTGAAAAAGAATATTTAATGAAACCAAATTTGAAGTATAATATCATTTCAAAAACGGAAGATGAAAACGGGATGATTATTTATGGTTTGGAGGTGTTAGAAGATGGGGTTTGATAAAAATTTTATAGATAAGGTTTTTTCTAACGGAAAAGATAGAGTTAATAGAGCGATTTATGTCAAACCTGAAGAACTTATTGAAATATCTGATGAAGATTTGAGTTATTTTGGTGAGGGTATCTTTTGTTGCCTTCCTCGCAATCAGTACATAATGGATCACAAAGACGAAATTAGAGAAAAATATAAACTTTCTCCAAATATGCCAAAGATAAACGGCATCTATTTAGGGAGTTTGGTAAAAATGAGGTCATGGACAAGAATTTGGAAAACAAATCCAAGTTTAAAGGGAATAATTGAATTGACAAAAAAAGAAAGCATTTAGAAATTCTAAGTGCTTTTTTTATGCTCAAAAAGGAGAATTTGATGAATAAGTACAAAAAGTTGATAGAATTGATTGAAGAAAATAACCTTGAAATTCAATCAAAGAAATGTTACGACCCACAGAGTGCTTGGCATGGTGAGGAGTTATGGATTGTTGATAAGAAGAAACAAAATAAAATTTTTGATTTATCGGGTAATGGCTACTGTTTTCATGATACTAAAGTTGAGGAAGCCATTGAAGAAGTTGAAAAGTATTTGTCTCTTAAAAACATGAATACTTTTGATGATTTCAAAAAATGGGTGGAAAAGAATGCTAAGCCTCAAAAATGAGGCTCAGAAAGGAGTAAAACATGTTCATCTGGGATTTAGTATCAATTTTATTAGGTTGGATTATATTTTTTGCGTTAATTCTGTTCGTAATAATTAAATTATTTGAAGTGATCTCAACAGTCATTTCAACTCTAAAGGTCGGAATTGAATACAGAAAGAAACTGAAACAATTGAAAAATAAATAATCTAACTGCATCGAAATCGAGGCGGTTTTCTTATGCACTAACCGTATGGAATCCCGTACGGTTTTTATATTGTCCAAGCATTGAAGACACTAAAAGCTATGGAAAATACAGTCGGGGACGACTTTAAAAATAGGAGGTTCGCAATGAACGAAGAAACACAAACAGTCGAAACGGTTGAAGAACAAAAGGTACCTGCAGAACCTACACCACAACCGCAAGACGAGAAGAAGTACACGGACGCAGACGTCGATGCTATCATCGATAAGAAGTTTGCTAAGTGGAAATCAGAGCAAGAAGCCAAGGAAAACGAAGCTAAGAAACTTGATAAGATGAACGCTGATGAGAAACAGAAGTATCAGTTGGATCAGCGTGAGCAAGAACTTGCTGACCGTGAAAAAGCTATCGCTCGCAAAGAATTGACCGCAGAAGCTAAAGCAATGTTAAGTGAACGTGACTTACCTGTCGAGTTAGTGAATGTAGTTGATTTGACAAGCGCAGAGACGGTATCGCAGTCTGTCGCAGTATTGCAGAAATCATGGGAGCAAGCCGTGCAAAAAGGCGTACAAGAAAAGCTAAAAGGCGGAGCTCCGATGAAGCAAGCGCCAGTCGATAGTGACGGCATCACAAAAGAAGAATTTGCTCGTATGGGTTATCAGAGTCGAAATGAACTCTATCAAGAGAACCCAGAACTCTATAAGAAATTGAAAGGTTAAAATAAATGACAGCAGGACAAACTAAATTAGCCACTATGGTTAACCCAGAAGTAATGGCGGACATGGTTTCCGCTAAACTACCTAAATTGATTAAATTCACTCCACTTGCTTATGTGGAAACAGCACTTCAAGGCCAACCAGGGAACACTCTAACAGTTCCAGCATGGGAGTATGCAGGAGATGCGACTGAGGTCGGAGAAGGTCAAGCTATTTCTCCAGATCAATTGACTACTAAAAAGACCACTATGACCATCAAAAAGGCTGCTAAAGGTTATGAAATTACCGATGAAGCTCTTTTGTCAGGTCTTGGCGACCCACTAGGTCAAGCTACTTACCAGCTTGGGTTGGCTATTGCTAACAAGATTGATGATGATTTGGTCGCAGTAGCTAAGACTGCAACACAGCACGTTGCAGAAGCTCCAACAACAGGAGCAGCTCTTGATAAAGCACTTGCTATTTTTGACGATGAAGAAGACGCAAAATATGTAGCTCTTATCAATCCAGCAGATGCCATTGATTTGCGTGCCAACACTGTGAAAGAATGGATTTCAGGCACAGAAGTAGGAGCGAATACAGTTGTTTCTGGTACATTTGGAGAAACACGAGGTGTTCAAATCGTCCGTACTAAGAAAGTTGAAAAAGGAAAAGGCTTTATCGTCAAAGTGTCTCCTAGCCAAACTCAGACAGATGACGCCAATAAATACGGTGCATTTGTTATTATGCTAAAACGTGATGTGGCTATTGAAACAGACCGTGACATCCTTAAAAAGACAACAGTTATCACTGGTGATGAACACTACGGTGTTTACCTTTACGACCCTACACGAGTTGTAAAATTCGGTGAGTAAGAGGTGGTGATATGAGCTTATTGCTACGACGTCATTATATCCAAGAGGAGCAGGCTGGCCAGTATTCTGATTTAGAGAATAAGACTCTAGAAGAGTTAAAGAATCTAGCTAAAGAAGCTGGCATAGCTGGTGCTTATAAGTTATCAAAATCCGAAATTGTAGAGGTGTTGGAGGATTTAAAAAGTGAAATTTAAAATCAAACAAGATTTCTATGATTGGGAATCAAATGTGAAACGATTGGCAGGGGAGGAACTTGAGATTACTGAGGAGCGCTATGCTGAGCTGGCTGACAATTTTGC
This sequence comes from Streptococcus mitis, assembly GCA_032480835.1. Lineage (GTDB taxonomy): Bacteria > Bacillota > Bacilli > Lactobacillales > Streptococcaceae > Streptococcus > Streptococcus mitis_DK. The sequence goes on along the minus strand of JAWETZ010000031.1, from coordinate 8,557 downwards.
CAGCAATGGCGTAGCGGTACCAGATATCCTTGAGGAAGTAAGCGGTACTGAAAGCTATAATCCAGTAAGTTATAGCTCAGTCAGTACCGTACAAACCCCTCAAGTGTATGTATCGGGAGAGCCTACGGCTTTAAGTCAAGAAGGAGTTTAAAATGTCTATAGAGTTGCTGAAGGAAATGACAGGCGAAGAAGATACTCAGCTTCTCATGTTGCTCCAAACGAGGGCTACAAATCTTATCTTATCAGAGACCAATCGCACATCTTTGACACCTGCTTTAAGTCTCTTAATCCCTGAGGTAGCTATCGAGCTCCACAACCGCTCAGGAGCGGAAGGAGAGCATTCTAGAACCGAGGGTGGTATAGCAGTAGTCTACGGAGAAAACGGCCTGTCTACGGGTCTTTTACAGCGTATCCGCATGCACAGACTGGCAAGGGTGGCAGGCCATGTTTTTGAAGCAGAGTAGGCTGAAACCCTATCCGATGAGACGGTTTGAAAAGACTGTCACAGAGGAAGGTGTCGCAAAAGAAGGGTATGCAAAGGAAGCTGAGACAGTCCTCCTTGAATTGTGGCCAGCTAGTAGCAAGTTACAATCTGAGCTGTATGGTGAGCGTGTCAATGATATTTTAAACGCGAACGCCAACAAGTCAGCGACTATCAAAGTAAAAGATGGTGTGTGTATCGATAGCCAGACAGAAGTGACTCATAGGGTTATTTCTAAAAAGGTCTACACACATCATCAAGTTTTGGAGTTAGAGCGTGTCAGAGCTACAAGGGGCAGATAGGCTTATAGCTAAATGTAGACGGTTAGCTAGTAAAAAAACTGGCGAGGATATCGTCTTACGTGCGGTACACAATGCTACTATAAAGGTTGTCCAAGCTGATGCTAAGAGATTGGCACCAGGGAACAATGGAGAACTCAGAAACAGTATTAAGACTAGGGTAAAAATGGACGGAGATAAGGCTATAGGCGAGGTTTACACAAATCTACACTATGCTCCTTATGTTGAGTTTGGAACAGGACCCAAGGGTCAGGCGAGCCATTCTGGTATTTCTCCAGAGGTCAGTGTGTCTTATCGCTCGAGTCCTTGGTATGTGCATGAAGACCAAATCAATGTAGGACCTTACCACTTTCAAAAGATTGGGGAGTTCTACAAGATGTATGGTCAACCTGCTCAGCCTTATCTTTATCCAGCTTTGAGAGACAATCAAGAGCGTGTGTCTAAGAATATTTCGAATTATGTCCGTAGAAAGATAAGAGAACAAATATAATGATCAATATCAAGCCTGTTATTTATAAAGAATTGCAAAAGGTCGCAGATAATGTGACCGATACATACCCTAGCGATTGGGAGAATTTCCCAGTCGTTATTTTTTTGGAAGAACAGAACAAGCCGGGTGAATGGTTCGATGACCAGGAACAGAAATCATCTATCCGCTACAAGGTAGATATCTTTGATGATACCAGCACTAGTGAGTTAGCTGTTAAAATCAATCAGATTTTTGAGTCTTTAGGTTTGCGAAGAACCGACTGCCAAGACGTGCCAGACCCGTCTCATTTGAGACATAAGGTCATGCGTTTTGAAGGTGTCGTTGACTTACACTCAGAGCTTGTTTTTCAATTTAGAATGGAGAATTAAACATGTTAGCAAATGGAATTACGCTTTCTTATGGGACAGCTAAAGGAACTTACACAAAACTTGCAGGACTTAAGGAAGTACCTGAATTCGGTATTGAACCTGAAAAGGTTGAGAATACAACCTTGGAAGATAAGGTTAAAAAATATGAATTTGGTATTGGCGATGCTGGAGAACTTGAATACAAGTTCTCTTATAAGAACGATAGCGCAACAGCTCCTTACCGTGTATTACGTAAGGCAGCAGACAACAAGACAAAACTTTTCTTTGAGCAAACTTACCCAGATAACACTAAGGTGCATTTTGAAGGTCAAGTATCTGTTAAGCTTGGCGGTGGCGGTGTCAATGCCGTTATCGAGTTTACCCTTAAAATTGCGTTGCAATCAGAGTTGGAATTTGTAGACGGTATTGGAGGTTAATTAAATGGCACTACCTTACTCAATTTGGAAGATTAGTGATGAGAAAGAGTTGAAACTACGACTTTCATCTCATCAAGCAGCAAAAGTTGAAGAAAAAATCGGTATGAACTTACTGAAAATCTTCATGCCTGAAGCTGGCGAAGAGTTTCCTTTGCCTCCTTTGAAAGTTGTATTGCTTTTGATTCATGGAGCTTTGCAGAAGTATGAGAATGGATATTCTCTTGAGGATGTCTATGATCTATACGATGAATACGTCGATAATGGTGGAGACCAAACAACCTTCATGACAGAGGTTTTAATGCCACTCTTTGAAGTATCGGGTTTTACTCCACGAGGAAGCAAGGACAAGAAAACTTCCAAGAAGAAAATGATAGTAGTCGAGTAATCTTAACGGTAACGCAGATTATTGAGAGGCTTTACCCTATGTTTTTGGACATCGGGGGTAAGCCTCTTGATTTTTGGGATTTGACGGTGCTTGAAATCAGGGAAATGATTGAGAGCTACAACCGTGTCAAAATCCAAGAGCGTAAAGAGAAGATTATTGACTCTTATAGACTTTCGCAGATGATATCCAACCACGTTTCTTTGTTGTTGTCCAAGGATGCCAAAGTCTTTGAGTTCTGGGAATATGCGCCTGAGTTATTTGTAGAAGAACAGCAAGCGGTAGAACAGGAGCGACAGAGACAAGCGCTTTTGTTGCATAAGGAACGGATGCGTGAATTTGCAGAAAGACATAATCGAAAAAGGAAGGAGGAAGTAAATGGCAACTCTTGATGAATTGAAAGTCATGATTGACGCTGAGATAGCGCCTTTCAGGAAGAAGATGAAAGAAGTCGAGAATCAGGTCAAGGGGACATCTGACCAAGTGAAGAATGCCACTGCCAAAGTTCGTGAACAGTCGAATTCTATCGGTAGTGCATTTGGCAAGCTAGCTAAGTTCGCTGGTTTTGCAATTCTTGGTAAGAAAATGCTTGATGTTGGGATGTATTCAGCGCAGACAGCTCTTGAAGTAGCAGCGTCTATGAACCAAATCAAGCGACAGATGGGTGAGAGTTCGCAATCTTTCTTAAAATGGGTTAACGATAACGCCAACGCTATGAATATGGGGGTGGGTGAGGCAACCAACTACGGTGCGGTCTACTCAAACCTATTTTCTGGATTTATCAAAGATACCAACAAGCTAAGTGCTTATACTGCCAAGATGTTGCAGACATCGGCAGTTATTGCAGAAGGTTCAGGGCGTAGTATCACTGACGTTATGGAGCGTATTCGCTCAGGTTTGCTAGGGAACACGGAAGCGATAGAAGATCTAGGAATCAACGTCAATGTGGCTATGATTGAGTCCACAGAAGCTTTTAAGAAGTTCGCAAACGGACAGAGCTGGCAACAATTGGACTACCAAACCCAGCAACAAATCCGCCTTATGGCAATTTTGGAACAGGCTACAGCTAAGTATGGAGATACCTTATCCAACTCAGTCAACGGTAGTATCAGCCTGTTTAAGTCGCTGATGAAAGATAGTGCATTGAATCTGGGTAATTCTATGTTGCCGATTATCAATGCGATTATGCCTGTCTTGAACTCTTTTGCTATGGTATTGAAGAACGTGACGGCTAAACTTGCTGAGTTTATCGCTTTGATGTTCAACAAGAAAGCGACAGTGAAAGACGGAGTTGGTGGAGCAGTTGGAGACATGGGTAATGCCATGAAAGATGCTGCAGGCGGAGCAGGAGACCTTGCGGACGCAGTAGGCGACGCTGGAGATTCAGCAGGAGGACTTGCTGATAATCTTGGAGACTCAGCCAAAAACGCTAAGAAAGCTGCTAAAGAATTGCTTGGTCTAATGGGATTTGATGAGATTAACATCTTGCAAAAACCAAAAGACGACGACGCAGGCGGTTCTGGTGGCGGAGGAGGCGGTGGCGGAGGCAAAGGTGGTAAAGGAAAGGGAGGCGGTGGCGGACCTTTCAAAGACATCTTGCCAGAAGTCGAGTTGACCGACATGGATAACCAATTCAAGAGCATTTTTGATGGTCTTGGAGATAAGCTAAAAGGGTTGTTTGACCTTTTCAAAAAAGGTTTTGATGCAGCGTTTAGACCAGAAGGTATAGAACGTATCAAGATTGCCTTAGACCAAATAGCTAAGACACTGGGAGAAATAGCCACTGACCCAAGGGTTGTGAATGCCTTTAACCGAATGGCTGAGAAAATCGCTTATGCTTTAGGGCAAGTAACGGGCTCAATAGCCACTATCGGTTCGGGTATCGGTGTTTTCCTTGCTGAAAGTATTGCAAATGGCCTTGGAAGACAAAAGGAACGCATTATCAGGGCGCTAGTCGCTTTGTTTGATAATATTGGTAACATTGCAGAGGCAGTAGGGAACATAGCTCAGGCCTTTTCTAGTGCTTTCTACGACGTCATTACTTCAACTGGTGCGGTTCGTATCGGTAGCGCTATTGTGTCAACTCTATTAAGCTTGACATCTACCATTGTTGAAGTTGGTAGCAAATTAGCAGGAAGTCTGTTTAAAGGCTTTGAAAAAGTCGTTGTGACAAGCGCTCCTAAAATTTCATCGATGCTTCAAAGTCTTTTGGACATTGTAGCTCCAATTTTTGAAACTATTGAGAATGTTGTTGATAAGTTCGGCGATGGATTGAGTAGTGTCTACGATGAACATGTAGCCCCTGCTATTGACTCTATTGCCAATGCTTTTAACGGACTGATTGACATTATTCAAATTCTTTGGGAAGGAAGTTGGAAGCCTTTTGCAGAGTTTTTGTCTAATACGTTCGGCATCAGTATTGAAACTGTCGCTGATTTACTAGGCGGTATCATACTAGAGGCGTTGAAGTTACTAGCTGATACAATCAAGTTAGTAGCCGATGGTTTTACTGCTTTTTCAGATTGGTGTAAAGAAAATAAAGAGATTATCTCCACAATCGCTAGTGTGATTGGCACGCTTGCAACCGTGTGGCAAGGAATTAAGTTCTTGTCTTGGGCTGAACAAGCTGGAGGACTTGCAGGAGTATTCGAATTATTAAGTGGTAAGGTTTCCTTTATTGTTAGTGGAATTAAAAATCTTGGACTAGCTTTGAAAGCTTTGACATTTGATAAATTGGTCAGCTTCGGAGAAACAATCTATTTGAATGCGTTGTATGCAAAAGACTTTGTGGTCAATTCAGGTAAATTGATTGTAGAGTTAGGAAAAACCGCTCTAGAACTTGGTAAATCTGCATTAGCGTGGGGTGTTCATGCGGCACAAATGGGGCTTGCAGCAGCGGCAGAAATCGCTCAATCGATTGCAGCAGGAGTTGCAGCAGCAGCAACATGGGCACTGAATGGAGCTATTGCAGTCTTGACCAGTCCGATAACCTTAGTTATTGCAGCAATAGCAGCCTTAATTGCTATTGGTGTCTTGCTCTACCAAAACTGGGACACTGTTGTCGAATTTGCTAAAGCAGCATGGCAAGGACTATGTGATTTTATCAGTGGTATTTGTCAAGCGATCGGTGAATTTTTCAGCGGTCTATGGACGAAACTACAAGAAATCTTTGAGCCGATAGGGCAATGGTTTAGCGAGAAGTTCCAGCAAGCATGGGATGCCATTGTAAACATATTCTCTGGTATCGGAGAGTGGTTCTCTGGTGTATTCCAAGGCGCATGGGATGCTATCGTTAGTATCTTCACACCAATCGGCTCATGGTTCGGTGAAAGATGGGCAGATGTGACTAATGCGTTGGCTAACATCGGTGCATGGTTTACGGACATGTTCCAAAAAGCATGGACTGGATTAACAAACATCTTTAGCAAACTAGGTTCTTGGTTTGGCGAGAGATGGAACGATGTTACAAGTGCGCTTTCCAGCGTTTCAAACTGGTTTGGTGAGATGTTCACTAGCGCTTATAATGCAGTCAAGAACGCGTTTAGTTCAATTGGTGGCTTCTTCAGCGGTGTATGGTCAACAGTTCAGAGCATATTTGTTAATGCTGGACAAAAGGTTGGTAGCGCTGTAGGTGGAGCCTTCAGAAGTGCAGTCAATGGTGTTCTTGGGACTATTGAAAATGTAGTCAATGGCTTCATCGGCATGATTAATGGCGTTATTGGCATGATTAACAAAATTCCTGGCGTATCTCTTGGTGGGATTGGATATGTGAGTCTGCCTCGTCTTGCCCGTGGTGGTATCGTTGATAGTCCAACTATTGCCATGATCGGTGAAGCAGGTAAAGAAGCGGTCGTACCACTTGAAAATACAGGCTTTATTCAAACACTTGGGCGAGTTGTCAGCAGTGCGGTAGTAAATGCCATGGCTGGTGTTGGTCCACAAGGTGGATTTTCTGGTGATGGCGACATCGTTATCCAAATCGCAGGTCACGAGTTCGGACGGGTAGCAATCCAAGAAATCAACAAGGAACATGAACGAGCAGGCCAAACATTGCTCAAGATTTAGGAGGTTAAATGACACAATTGACAATCAATGGGGTGGCTGTTAAGCCTCCTCAAAAATTTCAAGTTGGTATCCAGGATATTGACGGAGAAACTGGTCGAAACGCTAACGGAGACATGATGCGTGACCGTATTACGACTAAACGAAAATTAGACTGTGAATGGGGCATGATGACTCAGGAAGAAATGAGTCAGCTTTTAAATGCTGTATCGCCTGAATTCGTTGAGGTATCGTATCCGGACCCGATAAAAGGGCAAACAACTAAAATGTTTTATGTTGGAGATAGGACGGCTCCGAGTTATTCATTTACCGAGAAGTTCAAACCTTGGTCTGGCGCAAAATTTAATCTGGTAGAAAGGTAGGTAGAGCATGGATATATTCAGACGACAAAAGTTCAATGAAGCTATGTTTGCTAAGAACCGTACCCTTGCTATCAGAATAGGGCAGTATCAGTCAAGTGATATCAAAGAGGCTCATTTTGATTATGGCTATATCAAGGGCGATACATACAAGCCGGGCGGAACCTGCGCAGGTAGCGGTAAAATCACGTTCACAAGTATTATTACTTCGTTTAATAAGTTAGATAAGATTTATCCAGAAATCGGCCTTTTAGTAGACGGAACCTACGAATGGGTTAAAATGGGTGAGTATTTCATCAACGATATTGAGATTGACCGAAATCGTAAAACGACAAAGCTTGACCTTATGGATGGAATGTTCAAGCTAAACCGTGAACATGTAACGGACTTGACTTATCCAGCTGAAATCAGGCACGTAATCAAAGAGATTTGCCTAAAAACAGGTATCACATTAGCAAATGAATACATGGACATTACATCCATGAATTACAGAATCGAGCAGATTCCCAAAAATAAAAAAATGACATTCAGAGATGTTTTGAGTCTTGCTTCTCAAATGCTCGGGATGTCTTGTTTTTTCAATCGAGAGGGTAAACTCGAAATCAAGGAACTGACTGACTCGGGTATCACAATTACAGCAGATAGCTACTTCATACACGGTTTAACCAAGAGTGAAATTGAGTATCAAATTGCAGGGATAACTTGTAAAAAAGATAAAGAGACGCTCACCGTTGGTTTGAGAACTGGTCGCTCATTGGAATTGGATAATCTATTCATGAGTCAGGCGATTTTGGATAATCTTTATCACAAAATCAAGGATATTCGTTATTATCCGTTCAATTTGAATTATCAAGGTCATCTATTGCTAGATGTCGGGCAGTGGGTTACCATCAAGACAAACACGGGTGAGACGTTCAAATCGCCAGTATTAAGTCAATCATTCACATTTAAGGGCGGTCTGCGTGGTCGTATCAGCGCAGACAGTAAAGCTGGCAACGATGCGCAGTATTCATATGCAGGAAACATCACGAAGAAGATTGTGCAATTTAACGAATTTGAAAAACAAATCCAAAACCAAATTGAAGAAGCAGATAAAGGTTTTGACCAAAAGGTCTCAAAAATCAAAAAAGATTTTAATGATCAATTCGAACTCGCCAAAGCAAGAGCCGAAGAAGTCAAACGTCAAATCTCAAGCGAAATTGACAAGAAGTTCCAGTCGTTCGACAACACTTCAATCCAAGAAGCTAAGCGTAAGGCTGAAGAAGCCTTGAGAAATTCTGGTGCAAGTAGTTTGCTAGCTCAGGAAGCGAAGCAGATTGGGTTGGATTCAATTGCCAAACTCGAAGCATTCAAGTCACAGGCCACGAGCGCACAGATGGCTCTGTCGGGTGATTTGGATGCTCTGAAACAGACGGTCACAAGTGAAGTCAATCAAGCTTCAGAGTATCGTAGAACGACCACTGAGGCTCTTAGTCGAATGACTGGCCAGATGAATGGATTTGCGACCAAATCAGAGGTTAAACAGGACATCGATGGACTTACGCAGACATTTGCTAAGATGATGGTTGGTGGTCGGAACTATTACCGAGACTCCGAGAAGATTCGAACAAGTACACGTTTCTTCTCGTTTCCTCTGCATCTATACCTTTCCCAAGAAAACATTGGGGAGACTTGGACTTTATCGTTTGACATAAAAATTA
>JAWETZ010000030.1:0-21747 GCA_032480835.1 Streptococcus mitis | reverse complement strand
AGGCTATCTCAAGAAGAATGAGCAACTGACCAAGGATAGTATCGGAGATTGTGCGGTCGTAATTGTTGGGCTGGCCTTGCTGATAAAAGAGGATGTGCAGGAGATTTTTAAAACATCAGAAAATGATAAAGATTTAATGACATGTTTTAGTCATTTAAGTAGAAATATAAGCGATTTTCAGATTTACCAAGATTCATTTTCCAAAGATTTTCGCAAAGTAAGTCTGATACGTACAATCCGTTGGTTAAAATCGCTAAGCACCGCACTCGGATATGATTTTGAAGAATGTTTTGAACTAGCTTACCAAGAAATCAAAGACCGCAAGGGTCGCTGGATTGATGGTACGTTTGTGAAAGAGGAGGATTTGGTATGATACCGAAATTTAGGATGTGGAATAGAATTATATCACAATTACATCTTGTTGATGGATTATACTTCGATGATAAAGAAGCTGAATATGTAGATGATGATAACGTACTAAGATTTATTGGTTTTAAAAACATCGAACTCATGCAATCAACAGGACTTAAAGACAAGAATGATAAGGAAATCTTTGAGGGAGATATAGTCAAAATGTCTAAGGATGTCTATTCTGAACCCACTTATTACGAGGTTGTAAGGCATTACGGTGGAGCGTATCGTCTTGAATCCAAACAACACGGATGTGAATTGTGGTTACGACATACTGATTGCGAGGTCGTGGGGAATGTATACGAGAACCCAGAACTTTTGGAGGATAAGGAATGAACCCAGAAATCAAAGACAACATAAACAAACCAAGCCACTACCAAGGCAGATACGGAATGGAATCTATCGATGCTTTAAGAAATTTTATGACACCAAGAAGAAATCCGAATGGTAGAGCAGTCGTAAAGATTGAGGTGGATGATGAATGATAGAAAACATTTTTCGAAACAAATCAGATTGTGGAGGCTTGGCAAAGGTCTTACTCCAGAAGAAGCTTCAACGAGAATTGGTGTTAGCGCATATACATTTATGGATTGGGAACGAGGCATGGTACCAAGTGAACACCAAAAAGGGCTTTTGTCAAAAGAGTTAGGATTGGATAAAGATGTCTTGTTTGAGAATTGTGAGGTTGGGAATATCAATGCGCTATTGAAAGAAAAGCGTTTGGAACAAGGACTTACTTGCATAGAATTAGCCAAGCATTTGGGATACTCAGTAACGAGTATAAACCGTTGGGAGAGAGGTGCGGAAATTTCTGAATGTGAAGCGGAAGATATCTGTACATTTTTTGGAATTGAGATATAAAAAAAGAGCCAGCACACGGCTGACCCTCAAACAACGAAATCATTAATACTATTATATCATGAGGAGGAGTTCGTGTGCAAATAGAATTATTGGATATCATCGATGAAAAGAAGACAAGAAAGGAAGCTATCAAAGTCCTTAAAAAATACAGTCGCTTAAGACGGATAGCTGGAGAAGAATATGCTCCAAAAATAACGATATCCTACTCACTTGAACCAAGGCCATCAAGTGGTAAGACAAGTAAGCAGGTAGAGAGCATGGTCGTGCGTAGGGTATCAGCTCAGCAGGACCTAGAACTAATTGCTAAAGCGATTAACAATCTTTCGGATTTGGAATATACACGTATTCTTGTTGAACGATATTGCAGAAAAAAAAGGAGGGAAGACTACAGTATTTATTCAGAACTAGGCTACTCATCTAGTGAGTATTATCGGATATTGAACAAAGCTCTATTAGAGTTTGCGGAGTCCTATCAAGCAAGTAACCTTCTAGTTTACAAGTGATTTCTGGGAAAATCTTGGGAAAAATTTGGGAAAATCTTGGGAGAATTGGAACGGAAAAAGGTGCTAAAATAGTATTATCCAATGATTGGCAACGAACAGTCATGAGGACTCCTAAAAATACAGAGGTTCCGGCCTCTTAGACAGTAAGGACAGGTTAGCAGGTTGTTTGGGTCTCCTTGAAACTTTTACCAAGCGTGCGTTTTACTGCTAGACCAGCTGGTTCAATTCCAGCTACTGTCATATTTAATGCCACATCGTGTGGCTTTTTATATAGAAAGGAGAGGTGCATGAAGAAAGTAGAACCCATTCGTGATCTAGACGATATCGAACGAATGAAGAATTATTTGAAATCAAAGAGTGAACGAAATTATATTCTCTTCTTGTTTGGGATATACTCAGGTCTACGAGTAAGCGACATTGTTCCTCTTCAAGTAAAACATGTTACTCAAGACAGAATTGAAATTAAAGAGAAAAAGACAGGAAAAATAAGAAGGTTTGCAGTTAACCCAGAGTTAAGAAAAGCCCTGAACCGTTACATAAAAGAAAATAATCTTGAAAGTTACGACTACCTCTTTCCGAGCAGAAAGAAAGTTAGGGGCGACGGACTTAGAATTAAACACATAGGAAGAGTAGCTGTGTATCAATTTTTAAATGATGCAGCAAATCATTCTGGACTTGAACACATTGGTACCCATTCGATGAGAAAAACATTTGGATACCATCACTACAAACAGAATGGTAATATAGCTATCTTAATGCAGATACTTAATCACTCTGCACCAGATATAACATTGGACTATATTGGCTATAATCAAGATGAAATAGATGAAAGTATGCTTACTTTTACGTATTAAAAACATATCTATTTATCATATTGAGAAACGGTAAATTCAATAAATTAGAAATGTGGCTGAAGCATTGTCTAGACTGAGTTAAAGCAGGTTCTCTCGAAAGTCACAAAATATAAGATATGTTAAATATAAGAGGGGGTGGGTGCACTAAAAACACCCCTGCTTTGAAAGATACCGAGGGGGTACATTTGAGAATACCAACCCCCTCCCTTAAAAAGAAAGGACCCCCTCCCTAGATGAATACCAACCCCCTCCGAGCGGACCGTAGTGGACCACACAGGGTAGCCTTTGAGAAGAATAAAAAGATTATCTTAAAGACAAGAAACACTTGTGGGATATGTGGCCAGCCTGTAGATAAAGACCTGAGATATCCTCATCCATTAAGTCCAGTCATTGACCACATCGTTCCAGTAAATAAGAACGGACATCCATCTGACATAGCTAACTTGCAGTTGGCGCATTGGCAATGCAATAGACAGAAGTCTGACAAGCTATATGCTGATGAGAAGACAAACGGAACAAAGGTTATCGGCAATAGGAACTTGCCACAAAGTACAGATTGGTTCAAGTATAGGAGTTAATACTAAAACCATCAGTAAGTATTTTTAAAAAATAAATAGACCTTGTTTTAAAAAAATAATTAGATAGAGATTGAAAAAAGGACGAGTGTTCCTGCCAAGGTGGGGGGATGACCCCCTCCCCCTCGGTACTTCAGGGCTTCACACCGTCACTGTACATTTTTTCTCGCGGGAAATGAAAGGTAGTTGTATAAAATGACATTGAAAGGTATGGGCTATCTCAGGAAGAAGTTAGCTAATTACAAAATGGGTGTAGATACTAGATACAAACAGTATGCTATGCAACACAATGACATAGATGTTGGTATTACGATACCACCTCAAATCAGGCAACAATATCGAGCAGTCTTAGGTTGGGCTGCTAAGGGTGTTGACAGTCTTGCAGACCGTCTGGTATTTCGTGAGTTTGCTAATGATGAGTTTGGGGCAAATGAAATCTTTGCTCAGAACAATCCAGATGTATTCTTTGATAGCGCGATCCTTTCAGCATTGATTGGGTCGTGTTGTTTTGTTTACATTTCGCAAGGGGACAATGATGATGCTCCTAGGTTGCAGGTTATCGAGGCGAGTAATGCGACTGGTGTTTTAGATCCTATCACTGGCTTGCTGACTGAGGGATATGCAGTTTTGAAACGGGATGATAATGGTTATGCCGTGCTTGAGGCTTACTTCACTGGTGATGTGACTTGGTTCTATCCGAAAGATGGAAAGCCGTTTGCAATCGAAAATCCGACGGGTGTTCCTTTGCTGGTGCCAGTCATTCATAGACCTGATGCGGTTCGTCCTTTTGGTCGGTCACGAATTACTCGGGCTGGGATGTACTATCAGAGGTATGCTAAACGAACGCTTGAGCGGTCAGATGTGACTGCTGAGTTCTATTCATTCCCTCAGAAGTATGTGTTGGGATTGAGTCAAGATGCTGAGGCGATTGATACTTGGAAAGCGACTGTGTCCAGCTTGCTAACCTTTACGAAAGATGATGAAGGGGACAAGCCGAATGTGGGACAATTCACCACGTCCAGCATGTCTCCTTTTACTGAGCAGTTACGGACTGCGGCTGCTGGCTTTGCTGGTGAGATGGGCTTGACCTTAGATGACCTTGGGTTTGTGTCTGACAATCCGTCATCTGTTGAAGCTATCAAGGCTAGTCATGAGAACTTGCGGTTAGCTGGTCGGAAGGCTCAGCGCTCTCTGGGTTCTGGTCTACTGAATGTGGCTTATGTGGCTACTTGTTTACGTGATGAGTTTCCGTATTTGAGAAAGCAGTTCAATAAAACGGTCGTGAAGTGGGAGCCTTTGTTTGAGGCGGACGCTAACATGTTGACCTTGATTGGTGATGGTGTTATCAAACTGAATCAAGCGATACCTGGCTATATGGATGCTGAAACCATCCGTGACTTGACTGGAATCAAAGGTTCAGACAAGCCTGCTCCAGTAGTGAAGGAGGTTGCAGATGGTGGAGGATATCGTTCCGAGCCTGCTCAAGAAAATCAAGTCTGAGTTTGAAGGTGCTAGGCTGGACAGCGAGGTCTTGAAAGACTTGCTGTCTAAATTGCAGCATAGCAAGGCAAGTTATTTGGACGCCAATCAATATGCTATTGAAATTGGGGAGATACTTTCTAAGGCTCTGGGAGCCTCTCTGACGAACGAAACACTACCAGACGGTAAAATGTATTACAACATCGCTCAACGTGTGCTGACGGACGTTCTGGGGCGAAATTACGAGCTTGTGAGTGATTATGCTGAACAAGTTCAGAAGAATTTGAACTCTGAGGCTAGAATCGGGTTAACTGCTCAGGTTCCTGAATTGAATCAAGACAGAATTGATGGTCTGGTCAATCGTTTAGCCAGTGAGGAAAGTTTTGATGATGTAAAATGGTTGCTTGTTGATCCGATTGTAATTTTTAGTCAGAGTATTGTGGATGATAGCATTCGAAAAAATGCGGAGTTTCATCATAAAGTGGGGCTGAGTCCGAAAATCGTTCGAAGAGTTGTCGGTCATCCGTGCAAGTGGTGCAAGAGTTTAGAGGGTTCATACAATTATCCAGAAGTTCCTAAGGATGTATATAGACGGCACGGAAAGTGTAGGTGTACTGTTGACTATCATCCTGGTAATGGGAAGAAACAGAATGTTCATACTAAGAAGTGGACTGATGAAAAGCAAAAATTAGTTAGAAAAAGAAGCCGTATTGGTATAGAGTCTGTTGACGAGCGTGAGCAAAAGCGCTATAATAGGGTTATGAAGAGTAGTGGTGCTGTGTATGGTGCTTGGAATAGTAAGAACGACCCTGATGAAATTCATCGAAGGGCACATGCCGAGCAATATTACGAATCCGTTAGGAGGCGTAATACGGATAGAGAAATTGTCCGTATAGCTAAGAATACTGGATTTTCCCAAGATGATATCCGAGCGGTTTATTTACATGTTTTTGAGAATTACTATGATTTAGAGGGCGGAAAAAAACGTTTTGATCCAGATTATGATATGGCTCAATCGTGGAGTCGTCTCTTTGATGGTAAAAATATCCAAGCTCATGATAGAACGTTGCTACATCATGAGCTTATGGAAAGTAAACTTATGGCAAAAGGAATGGACTACGACACTGCTCATAAGATTACTCAAGAAGAATATGATTACTTGGGTAAGTTGATTAAGTGGCAAATTGAAAGAGGTGATTTGTAATGATTAAACTTGAAAAAATAAAAAATTCTAAAAGCAATGGTTATTTTTATCATCCTGAAAATACTGCCGATGTCGGTATGATTGAAATCAAGGGTGATGAAGTTGTTGTTGCAGTTGAGTCTAATCGTGATAAAGAGCTTGGGGTTCCTTACTATGCAAATAAAGCAAGGGCTGAGGTTCTTCGTTTGCTTAAAGCTGGTCAACTTGTTGACGAGAAATTATTAGCGTGGTATTAGATTGCTTAAACTTATTAAAATTTTCAATTCAAAAAGTAAGGGTTATTGGTATATTCCTGAAAACCGTGACCCAGGTATGATCGAGATTGATGAGCGCACTGGTGAAGTTACAGTTGCCATCGAGTCGAATTATGATAAAGAACTAGGTTATCCTTACTATGCGAACAAGGCTCGTGGAGCAGTGAAGCAGATGTGGGATAGAGGAGAATTACCAAGTGAGAAATCTTTCGCTTGGGGATAAGCACTTAGAAAATTCTAGGTGCTTTTCTTATTTTTAATTTTTTCAAAAAACCTCTTGACTTTTCGGCTTCACTATAATATAATTTTGGTGAAGTCATAAAGTGAGGTGATGAAGTATGACTGCTAAAATCGGAAGACCGAAAAGTGAAAATCCTAAAAATCGCAGAGTGTCTATTAAGCTAACTGAATCTGAATTTCAAAATTTAGAAGAGGTTGCAAATAAAAAACAATTATCGAAGACACAAGCAATATTGAAAGGAATTGACCTTTTAAAATCCGAAAAATAAAAAATACCAAGTGCTATTCAAACCGCCAAGCCGACTAGCACATGGTATCACCACAGAAGTGTTTCTGCATGAAATATTATATCATGCTGAGACGCTCTTTTCAAGGTACACGAAGGAGTGTTTTTATTATGGCAAAAATTGAACTTTTAGATAGCTATGAAGAATTAGTAAACTATACTGCTGAGATTAGAGAAAGCTTGGATATTCTACATGAATGGTTAGCAAAGAAACCTAATTTTGAGGATTATCATTCTTATTATGATTTGATTTCAAATCATGGTCAGCACTTTGCCTTGCTAAATCTAATCCTACATCGTATGGACTGCTTAATCGAAGAACATACTCAAAAAATTAATGGATTAAAAGGAGACATAAAATGAATCAACTTATTACTGTAAACTTAAACGATAATCAAGAACCAGTTGTATCTGGTCGCCAATTACACGAAGCATTGGGAGTTAATTCAAACTATACAACATGGTTTGATAGAATGACCGAATACGGTTTTACAGAAAATGAAGATTATGTTTTGCTTTCCAATTTTGGAAACCAAACAGGTCGAGGTGGACACAACAAAGTAGACCACATTATTAAACTAGACATGGCTAAGGAAATTGCCATGATTCAACGGACCGACAAAGGAAAAGAAGTCCGTCAGTATTTCATACAAGTTGAGAAAGACTTTAATAGTCCTGAAAAGATTATGGCTCGTGCTTTGAAGATTGCGGATAATAAAATCCATAAACTGGAAGCGCAGATGGAAGCAGACAAGCCAAAGGTTCTCTTTGCTAATGCGGTGTCGGCTAGTCAGACTTCTATTTTGATTGGGGATTTTGCTAAGTTGCTCCGTCAGAATGGTCGGGATATTGGTCAGAATCGTCTCTTTAGTTGGTTGCGTGAGAATGGTTTTCTCATCAGTCGAAAAGGGAACAGTTGGAATATGCCGACGCAAAAGAGCATGGACTTGGGGTTGTTTGAAATTAAAGAACGAACACACCATGAACCTAATGGAACAATTCGTATCAGTAAAACTACAAAAATTACTGGAAAAGGTCAAGTCTATTTCATGGAAAAACTATTAGCGGAAGTAGCCTAATATTAGCACTCGAAAGGGTGCTTTTTTTATCCCAGCGATAGGGTTATCATGCGGTACGATTGAAAGGAGCAGTGGATGGCTAGAAAGAAACTTGGCAATCAGAATCCTACTCAATCGGTAATTTTAAAGTACGTCAAGAAAAATTCTAAGGCGAAAGAAGCGATAGAAATCTACGAGCGGACTGGTCTTTCTTGCTACGCTTGGCAAATCAACTTGTTGACCTCTATCATGGCGGTTGATAAAGATGGTTTGTGGGTTCATCAAAAATTTGGCTACTCTATCCCTCGACGCAACGGGAAATCTGAACTCTTGTACCTTTTTGAACTTTGGGGCCTGCATAATGGACTAAACATCCTACACACGGCTCATAGAATATCCACCTCTCATTCCTCTTTTGAAAAGGTTAAACGTTACCTTGAAAAAATGGGGTATGTGGACGGTGAGCACTTTAGCTCTATACGAGCCAAGGGGCAAGAGCGGATTGAACTGTTTGACGGCGGTGGGATTGTACAATTCCGTACTCGAACCTCGAATGGTGGTTTGGGGGAAGGTTTTGATCTTCTCGTTATCGATGAGGCTCAGGAATACACGACTGAGCAGGAATCGGCTTTGAAATATACGGTAACGGATAGTAGCAATCCAATCACAATCATGTGTGGAACACCTCCTACACCTGTTTCAAATGGGACGGTATTCACAAACTACCGTAAGACTTGCCTTTTCGGGAAAGGAAAATACTCAGGTTGGGCAGAATGGTCGGTCTCCGAGGAAAAAGAAATCGATGATGTTGATGCCTGGTATAACTCTAATCCCTCAATGGGTTACCATTTGAATGAGCGGAAGATAGAAGCTGAGCTTGGAGATGATAAGCTAGACCATAATGTTCAGCGTTTGGGTTATTGGCCCGAATACAACCAGAAATCTGCTATTTCGGAAACGGAATGGAATGAGTTGTGTGTGGACTCTATGCCTGATTTGTCAGGTAAGTTGTTTGTCGGAGTCAAATATGGTCAAGATGGCGCAAACGTGGCATTAAGTATTGCTGTTCGTACGGTAGATGAGCGGATTTTTGTTGAGACGATTGACTGTCAGTCAGTCCGTAATGGGAATGACTGGATCTTGGATTTTGTCAAGCGTGCCGATGTGGCTACTATCGTAGTCGATGGGGCAAGCGGTCAGAAAATCCTTGATGAAGAGTTGAAAAAGGAACGCATGAAGAGCGTGCTATTGCCTACGGTCAAGGAAATCATCGTGGCTAACTCTATGTGGGAACAAGGAATTTATCAAAAGACCTTGTGTCATGCTGGTCAACCGTCTTTAAAGAAAATCACAACCAACTGCGAGAAGCGGAACATCGGTTCAAACGGTGGGTTTGGCTATCGCTCGCATTTTGCGGATATGGATATTTCTTTGATGGATAGCGCCTTGCTTGCGCATTGGGCTTGTGTGACAACTAAGCCTAAGAAAAAGCAAAAAATCAGTTATTAAGAAGAGCGGTTGAGAGACTGCTTTTTTTGATGCCTAAAAAATTACCGAACTGCCGGGAAAGCAGGAGAAAGGAGACATGAAGGTGTCTGAATTTAAAACGATTGAAACACAGGAAGAACTCGATAACATCGTGAAGGAACGTATCAGACGTGAGCGTGAAAAATTCGGTGATTATGATGAACTCAAGAAACGTGTTTCAGAACTGGAATCTGAAAACAGTGCTTTGAAGTCTACTGTTGAAGATGACAAGCAAACTAGAGCGGGATTAGACGCTCAAATTACTGAATTGCAGGGGCAAGTGAGCAATTATGAAACTGCTAGCTTGCGAACTCGTATCGCTTTACAAAATGGCTTGCCTTATGACTTGGCTGACCGTCTTCAAGGTGCTGACGAAGAGGCATTAAGGGCTGACGCTGAGCGTCTAGCTGGCTTTATGCGTCCAGCAACACCTCAAGCACCGCTAAGAGATACGGAACCTGCTATCGGTGATGACAAAACTATGCAAATGAAGCAGATGCTTCGTGAATTACAACCAAAAGGAGAATAAAAAATTATGGCAGATAATGCAATGAAAGCTGGAACACTTTTTAAACCAGAACTAGTAACAGAATTGATTAGCAAGGTGCAGGGAAAATCTGTACTGGCTAAATTGTCGGCACAAACCCCAATTCCATTCAATGGTGTGGAGCAATTTATCTTCAACCTTGAAGGGAATGCGCAAATCGTTGGTGAGGGTGAGCAAAAACTTGGAAATAAAGCGAAGTTGACTTCGAAAGTTATCAAACCGCTTAAATTTGTTTATCAAGCCCGTATTACAGATGAGTTTCAATACGCTTCAGAAGAAAAACGAATGAACTTCTTGTCAGCTTATATGGACGGGTTCGCTAAGAAGATTGCAGAAGCCTTTGACCTTGCTGCTCTTCATGGTTTGGAACCAAAAACAATGACGGATGCGTCTTTCCGTGCAACCAACTCATTTGATGGATTGATTACTGGTAGCACTGCAACGTACGATGAAACAAAAATTGATGAAAACATCGAAGACGTCGTACAGCAAGTTATTGCTCGTGGTTGCGAGGTAACAGGTATTGCCTTGTCACCAACAGCAGGTCATGCATTAGGTAAATTAAAAGACGCTGATAAACGCCCTGTTTATCCAGAGTTCCGCTTTGGTCAAAATCCAGATTCGTTCTACGGAATGAAATCAGACATCAACAAGAACCTTACTGTCACTGGTGGAAATGCTGAAACAGACCACGTCATTGTAGGGGATTTCCAAAACCGCTTCAAATGGGGCTATGCTGAAAATATCCCAATGGAAATCATTGAATACGGTGATCCAGATGGTGCTGGTCGTGACCTTAAAGCCTATAATGAAATCTGTTTGCGTGCGGAAGCCTTTATTGGCTGGGGTATCCTTGATGAAGATGCCTTCGCTCGTGTGAAAGCGTAAGTTTTATGGCTTTATACCGTGATACGAAAACGGGCGTGATTATCTCCGCTGAGAGTGTTCTTGGCGGAGATTGGGTGCCTGTGGAAGATACGGCACCAAGCGGAGGAGATATGACCGTAGCGGAATTGAAGTCTAGTTTGGATGAATTAGGCGTTGATTACGATAAGAGTCTAAAAAAATCCGATTTGGTAGCCTTGTACGAGGAAAACAAGGGTTAAGCTATGGGAAATTTTGCAAAGATTGAAGACCTGGAATTGTTGTGGCGCTCGTTGAAATTTGATGAGCGTGCAAGGGCTGAGGCTTTGTTGGAAGTTGTATCTAATTCTTTGCGAGTGGAAGCTGAAAAAGTCGGTAAAGACCTTGACGACATGGTAGCTGAGAGCGTGTCATTCGCTAGTGTTGCCAAGTCTGTCACGGTCGATATCGTGGCACGAACCCTCATGACCTCAACAGACCATGAACCAATGACTCAGGTATCTGAAAGTGCCTTGGGTTATTCGTTTAGTGGTTCTTACCTTGTTCCTGGAGGTGGTCTCTTTATTAAAGACACCGAACTCAAAAGGCTTGGTTTGAAGAAAAAACAACGATATGGAGCTATTGAAATTTATGACCTACCTAAAAGGAATCCCTGTCATTTTAATAGACAAGGTGGAAATTGGTAATGACGATTTCGGTCATCCAATCCATCGTGATGTTGAGATTGAGGTTCAAAATGTATTGGTTGCCCCAACTTCATCAGAGGACGTCATCAATCAAATGAATTTGACTGGGAAAAAGGCGGAATATACACTTGGTATTCCTAAAGGGGACACTAACAAGTGGGAAAACCGCGAGGTCAAGTTTTTTGGTCGTAAATGGCGGACGATTGGCATCCCTCAAGAGGGGATTGAGTCAATGATTCCATTATCTTGGAATAGAAAGGTTATGGTTGAAGTTTATGAGTGATATGAAATTTCAATTGAACTCGGCTGGCGTGTCTGCCTTGCTACGTTCTTCCGAAATGCAGGGCATTTTGAGGGAGAAAGGACAAGGAATTGCGAACCGAGCTGGCGAGGGGTTTGAATTGACCGTATCGCCAGGGCAGAAGCGTGCCAATGTAAAGATTAGTACGACTGATATCAAGAGCATGGCCAGAAATAAAAAACATAATATTTTACTGAAGGCTATGAGAGCAAGATGATCGAATTAGTTATAAAGAAATTTTTGGACGGACAGTTAGATGTACCGTCTTTTTTTGAACATAAACCGAATATGCCTGAGAGTTATGTCATTTTAGAAAAGACTGGAAGTGGTGGAACTGACTACGTTCATTCTGCCACATTCGCTTTTCAAAGTTATGCACCATCACTTCAAAAGGCTGCTGAGCTGAATGAGAAAGTCAAGAAAGTAGTTGAGGATCTTATCACGGTCAACGAAGTCAGCGGTGTTCATCACAATAGTGACTACAACTTTACAGACACAGAAACGAAGCAATATCGCTATCAAGCGGTATATGACATCAATTATTTTTAAAAAGGAGGTGTAGTTTTGGCGCCAGAATTAGAAGCACCAGAAGTAAGAACACCAAATGCAGAATCAACAGGAGGAAAGAATATGACGACTGCATCAGCATCAAATGTAACGGCTGCTAAGCCGAAAATCGGAGGGGCAGTTTCTACTGCTCCAGCTGGAACAAATCTACCAACGAATGCAAAAACGGCCTTGGACGTAGCATTTAAAACACTAGGGTACATTTCAGAAGATGGATTGACCAATGAGAACTCGCCAGAAAGCGAAGAAGTCAAAGCGTGGGGCGGACAAACAGTCTTGTCTTCTCAAACTGAAAAAAAAGACACCTTCAAATACAAATTGATTGAGGGTCTTAACATTGAAGTTTTGAAAGAAGTGTATGGCCCAGATAACGTTTCAGGAACCCTTGAAACAGGTATCACTGTAAAAGCTAATGGTAAAGAATTGCCTGAACATTGCTTGGTTATCGATACATTGTTAAAAAACGGCTATGTGAAACGTGTTGTCATTCCTCGTGGTAAGGTTAGCGAAATTGGCGAAATCAGCTATAAAGACGGCGAACCTATCGGCTATGAATTGACGATCACTGCACTACCAGACAACAGTGAGAACACTCACTACGAATACATTCAAGGAGCGTAAAGTAAATGGAAGAAATCTTAAAAGGAAAAACAGAATCAGGGTTTGAGTACAAAATCCCTAAAAAACGATTGAGAAATTATTATCTTCTCAAATCTGTTGCTAAAGTTGAAAAGCAAGATCTTGAAGAAACAGAAACATTTTTAAATCTTCTATTTGGTAAAGAACAAGCCCTAGCGTTTTTAAAACATTTGGAGGATGAAGATGAAATCGTGGACTCTGAAGTATTGTTTGCAGATATTAAGAGTATCTTTGATAAAAGTAATGACTTAAAAAAATCCTAGTCCTTGCTCAGATGATTGCCTTAGACGAGGATGCTCTTATCTGTGATTTAGCGGAAACCTACCAGATATACGACTACAAACAGCTACCTTTAAACCAGGTGGCTGTTTTTGCGTATGGTTTGCGTGATGATTCGCGGATAAAGCAGATGATGTCTGACCAAATCGTTCCTCTGGAAACGACGTTACTTGCAAGTATCGTAGACAGACTTTCACTCTCTTTGTGGTTGCAAACTAAGGATGGGCAAAAGGGTGTTAATCGTCCTGCATCCATCGCGGATCAATTAATTAAGAGAGATAAGAGTGAGAATGACGAAAAAGACTATCTCGTCTTTGAATCTGGTGAGGACTTTGAAAACTATCGCAAGGCTTTACTTGCGAAAACAGGAGGTGAAAGCTAGTGGCAACACAACTAGGGAAAGCCTATGTACAAATCATTCCATCTGCTAATGGTATTAGTGGCATGATTCAAAAGGAAATGGGTGGTGAAGTTGCCTCTGCAGGAACGAGTGCAGGTAAATCCCTCGGTTCAAATTTAGTAGGAACTTTCAAAAAGATTGTTGCAGCAGCTGGAATTGGCAAAGCGTTAAGTACTACATTGAATGAAGGGGCAGCACTTCAACAATCGCTTGGTGGTGTCGAAACCTTATTTAAAGACTCAGCTGATAAGGTCAAAGGATTTGCAAACGAGGCCTATAAGACAACAGGTCTGTCAGCCAATGCCTATATGGAAAATGTTACAGGCTTCTCAGCCAGTCTGTTGCAATCTCTTGGCGGAGATACAGATAAAGCAGCAGAAACAGCTAACATGGCCATGATTGATATGTCGGATAATGCTAATAAGATGGGGACATCTATGGAAAGCATTCAACTTGCGTATCAAGGTTTCGCCAAACAAAACTACACCATGCTCGACAACTTAAAATTGGGTTATGGTGGTACCAAACAAGAAATGCAAAGGCTTTTGTCCGACGCAGAAAAACTGACAGGCGTTAAGTATGACATGAATAACTTGTCAGATGTTTATAGCGCTATTCACGCTATCCAAGAAAATTTGGACATCACTGGCACAACAGCGCGAGAGGCAGCAACAACTTTCACTGGATCATTTGAATCTATGAAAGCAGCTGCTCAGAACGTTCTTGGAAAGTTGTCTTTGGGTGAAGATATTCAACCCGCACTGCAAGCTTTGATGGAAACGACATCCACATTTCTTTTCGGAAACCTAATTCCTATGATTGGAAATATTTTGAAGCAAATTCCTAACCTTATTTTAGGAGGAATCAAGGGTGTTTTCAGTGGGATTTTTGGTGAAGGTCTAGGAAGTATCATGGGTGGTATCGTTACCGCTCTTGGTTCTGCATTTTTAGCTTTTAAAGCATTTTCGGCAGTCTCGGGATTGCTATCTGGAATACCTGCTGTCTTAACGACAATTAAAACAGCAGTCACGGGCCTATTTACTGCAATGAGTGCCAATCCGATTGGGATTGCCATCGCAGCGATTGCAGCCTTAACTGCAGGTTTGGTTTATTTCTTTACTCAGACCGAGATGGGAAGACAAATCTGGCAAGGTTTTATGGATTGGTTTTCTGGAGTTTGGCAATCCATTGCACCAGTCCTAACTGAAGTTTGGAACGGTATCGTTGAAACAGCTACGACCGTTTGGAATAATATGATGGCTGTTGTTGCTCCAATTATTCAAGCGGTTGTTGATTTTATCAAGTCTGTTTGGGATGGCATTTCTTTATGGTGGTCTGAAAATCAAGCATTGATTCAACAAACGTTCACAACAGTTTGGAATGCTATCCAGACAGTTATTCAGACGGTCATGCCGATCATCCAATCTATAATCGAAACAGCTATGAATATTCTCGGACCTTTCATTGAAGGGGCATGGAACAACATCTGTACGGTTGTAACAACGGTTTGGGAGTTGATTAAGATTGCTATTCAGACGGCTATGGATGTCATTAGTGGCATTATAAAAGCAGTCATGGCTATCATCAATGGTGATTGGGGGACTGCTTGGAATGCTATAAAAGGCGTCGGTGAGGCGATTTGGAACGGGTTGTCTGCTGCAGGTAAGGCTATCTTTGATGGCTTTGCTCAGATATTATCTAATATCTGGAACACAATCAAATCTGTCGCAAGCAGTGCTTGGGAAGGATTGAAATCAACCGTCTTAGGTCTGATTGATGGACTTGTCCAAGGAGCTCAGCGAGCGTGGGAGAGTATGAAGCAAGGTGTTAGTGACCTTGTAAGTAATGTTACAAGTATCTTTGATGGTATTCGAAACATTGACCTATGGTCAGCAGGTAAGGCTATCCTTGATGGATTCCTTGGCGGTTTGAAGTCTGCTTGGGGAGCAGTTACTGACTTCGTTGGTGGGATTGCTAGCTGGATTCGTGATCACAAAGGTCCGATTGAATACGACCGTAAGCTCTTGATTCCTGCTGGTAATGCGATTATGCAAGGTTTGGATAGAGGGTTGCAGGACCGTTTCAAAGATGTTAAGAAATCTGTCAGCGGAATGGCTGGCGAGATTTCAAACGCATTTTCAAATGATGATTTTGGATTGAGTGGAACGCCTACCATCGCCAAAAATCTTGAAGCAAGTTTGGCTATGCCAAGCGCTCAAATCGAGGCAAAAGACAGTCAAACCGTGTCTGAGATAGCGATTCTGAGAGCAAGTATGGAGAAAATCCTTACTGCTATCCTTGAAAAGCCGTCAGATACTTACCTGGACGCTGATAAAATTTCAATGAGCGTCTACCAACGCCAAGGTGCGATTTACGCTAGGGAGGGAATTTAATGGAATACATGATTATCAATGGTTTCAATACTTCAACCATTCCTAAATGTGTTGTGATAGACTTTGGCGAGGTAGAGGCTGCTAAACCTAAGGTCTCGGAAACAGCTGCCCTTTTTGGGGTCAACGGGAATTACCGTGTTTTGGACGGTGCTTATGAGAGTTACGAAAGGACTTTTGCATTTTACCTTCCAAGGACGGTAGACCCGTCTAAAATCGTTGAGAGATTCCAACCAAATGATAATACGCTAGAGTTTAGCTACCAACTAGGCTCTATTTTTTATGCTGACTTTGTCAGTGCAAAGTACAAGCCTCAAGGAATGCACGGCTGGAAACTAGAAATCAAGCTGAGTATGCAGCCGTTCCGCTATCAAAAAAGTGTCGCTCCTCTGGTCTTTACCGCAAGTGGAAATATCAACAATCCAGGCTCTGTCTATAGTGAGCCTGTGATTGAGATTGAGGGGGACGGAGATATTTCTTTGACTATTGGACGGACAACTATGCACTTGACCATTAGACGAAAAGTGACTATTGATTGTAGACATAAGAAACAGAATATCTACAACGCAGATGGTGCGGTTCAAAATACGCTACGTAAACGTGGAGGCTTCTTTGAGTTAGCAGTCGGGAATAACGGTCTGGTCTTTACTGGTGCGGTTCGTAAGGTCATAGTTCGGCCGAATTGGAGGTACATCTTATGATTTATCTTACAGAGGGCAACACGCCTCTAAATGAGGCTTACAACGATGAAATTGTTCAGGAGCGAAACAATACCTATCAACTGACCTTTCGTTTTCCTACATCGGATCCCAAGTGGGAATTGCTGAAAGAGGAAACTTTCTTGACTGCAGATGACCTGCATGGCGAGCAAGATTTTTATATTTTCGAGGTTGAAAAACAGCAAGGATATATCCAAGTCTATGCTAATCAGGTTATCAGCTTGTTAAATAACTACATCGTCAGCTCTATCGATGTTGACCGTGTCAGTGGTACAAGGGCACTGAGCGCATTGGCTGGCAGCATTACCAGAGCCAATCCTTTCTCTTTTTTCTCGGACATTGATGATAGGCATACGCTTAACATCAAGGATAAGAATGCCATGGAGGTCTTGGCCAAAGACAAGCACTCTATTCTTGGTCAATGGGGCGGAGATATGGTGCGTAATGGCTACAATTTGCGCTTGTTGAAAAATGGCGGTTCAGAGAATGAATCGCTTTTCATGTACAAAAAAAACCTGTCTAGCTACCAGCATAAGACCTCTACCAAATCTCTGAAAACTCGGATAACCTTTAAAACGACTGTTAAAGGCGAGGGAGAAAAGGCGCCTGACGTTGACTATGTGGTGGTGATTGATAGCCCCTTGCTCGGAAAATATAGCCAAATCTATGAAGCTGTTGTTGAAGTCAATGACCAGAATGTCAAAGACCAAGCTAGCTTGATTGAATACGGTAAGCAGTATTTTCGGACGAGTATGTGCGATATGCTGGAAGATAATCTTGAAATCTCGGTTGTCGGTCAGAGTGATGTTGCAGTTCGGATGTTCGATGTGGTCAGTATCTACCATGAGTGGTATGGTCTTGATGTTCGTAAAAAAATCACGAAATACATCTATTCTCCAATGGCGAAACGCCTAAAATCAATTGGTTTTGGGGCGTTCCAATCAAGTCTGGCTAATGCGATTGGTGGGATTGTAAATGATGCCGTTTTGAATGAAAGTCGAAATCTGCATCAGATTTTTGAAGAACGTTTGAAAAAGGAAATCGCAAACGCTGACCGTGCGTTTGATGCTGAATTTGCCAAGCGTGAGAAAGATATTACTGACGGTATCGAACTTGCCAAGGCAAAGGCCGAAGAAGTCAAGCAAGAACTGTCTGACACTATCAATCAGCGCTTCGACAGCTTTGACAATGGTCCATTAAAGGAAGCCAAGCGTAAGGCTGAAGAAGCCTTGAGAAACGCTGGCGCAAGTAGTTTGCTAGCCCAGGAAGCCAAGCGGATTGGGTTGGGTTCCATTGCAAAGCTTGAGGAATTCAAAAGACAGGCTACGAGCGCTCAGACGGCTCTGTCGGGTGATTTGGATGTCTTGAAACGAACCATCGCGAACGATATTCGACCGAAGCAAGAACAGGTTACAGCTGAGATTGCCAAGCAGGTCGAAGCACTTGTTCAGACAAAAAAAGAACTGGCTGGTATAAAGTCAGCACAAGCGACCTATGAAGAGACAACGACTCGTAGATTGGCAGAACTGACCAACTTGGCTAATGGAAAAGCCAGCAAGTCAGAGCTCACGCAGACGAGCGAACAGCTAGCTAGTAAGATAGCTAGTGTACAGGTTGGTAGTTCACGGAATTACTTCAGGAATTCGCGTTCAAGAACATTTACGACAGGAGATCAAGCGACATACGACTATCGAACGTTCATAGTTCCTGATTTCTGGAAGAACGGTGACAGGTTCAAGCGTGATTATGTTCGCATATCTTTTGATGTGACTTTCCCTGTTGCTTTAGCCAATGATACACAAGCCAATGTTCACTTTAGTGCTCATCCGTGGTATGGCTATAAACTCACATTTAAAGGTGGGACTACCGAACGTCAACATTTTGAGTTCACAATTGACTTGTCTAGCTCTTCTGAAACCTATCAGACTAACAATGTCTTTATTCGTTTTGGGACGAATTACGGCTTTCCAGCTGATTTGCAGGTCGTCATCGAGAACGCTATGTTATCGGTTGGCAATTATTTCCCAGCCTATCAACCAGCGTATGAAGACCAAGAAGACCGTGTCTCAACCGTTGAATCTAGCTTCAAGCAAAGAGCTGATGCGCTTGACGCTGGGGTGAGCCGTCTTACTGAAGGGTTAAGAACCAAAGCTGATATCAGTTCATTAAATGTGACCGCTGAGAATATCAGACAGTCTGTGAAGAGTCTTGAAACAAGTACGCAGAACAAGCTAAATCAGATGTTGAGCCTGGCTGAATTTGAAGTGCGGGCTGGTTCTATCCGACAAGAAATATTGAACGCAACCAAGGACAAGGCAGATAAGACCTTAGTTGTAACTGAAGCTGGGAAATTGCGAGAAGAATTATCAAACTTACGGGTCGGTGGCAGAAACTACTATCGAGACTCTGAGAAGATTCGAACAAGTACGCGTTTCTTTTCGTTTCCTTTGCATCTATACCTTAGCCAAGAAAACGTTGGGGAAACATGGACTTTATCATTTGATCTAAAAATTAACGAAGGTGGTGAGATTCGTCCTCTACATTTTTATCATTACCAAACGAATCGATTTGGTCTGAAAGTTAGTGCAGACATTACCCCTTCAAAAGACTGGCAACGGTTCACATTCACAGGACCAGTTATCTTCCCAAACGATGATCTTCGTTATTCGAGGGGAGAAATGGCCTTGTATGACTACGTTGGAAACAATAGCTATTCCGTGCGTAGGATTAAATTCGAAAAAGGCACTCTAGCGACAGACTGGAGCCCAGCTCTCGAAGACACGGACGGTCTTATCACTGAAGCTAAGGCTACTTTTGAGCGGACGGCTCAGGGATTGCGAACTGACTTATCAGGTATTCAGGAATATGTCAATAAAGACGGTCAGCGACAGGAAGCCTTGCAACGTTACACTCGTGAGGAGAGTGCGAAACAAGCGACGGCTGTACGTGAGCTTGTGAGTCGTGATTTCGTCGGAAAGGTAAGCTATCAGGAAGATGTAAGAGCTATTGAACGCAAGTTTGAAGCTATCACGAATCCACAAAATGGCTCGATTGCCACTCAGATTGCGACCTACAAAACAGCAGTAGATGGCAGGTTCGCAGATATATCATCTCTACTTTCTGGGAAGACGAATCAATCCGATTTCCAGCGAGTCAAAGAAACCAGTCAGCTATATGAGCGGATTCTTGGTAATACTGAAAATGGAATTGCGGATAAGGTTGCTCGTATGGCTATGACCAATCAGCTGTTCCAGGTTGAAGTTGGCAAGGCATTTGCGGAACATCAGAATTTATTCTTAAATTCAACGCTCACTAAAGGATTTTTAGGGAATAATGGAATCATTTACGTAGCGAATGCTACACAAAAGGAGATTACATCCGATTTCATTTCAGTGGATCCAAATGAAAAAATTATCTTCCAACACTGGGTAACTCTTCCTGAGAACGGAATGGCCTGGAGTGCATGGCAATTTTTTGATAAAAATAAAAATCCTGTTGATAACCGTAAACCAGGCTTAAATGCTTACAAAACAACTGTAGGAAAACAACACAATATCAATCAAATCACTGTACCAGCGAATGCTTATTTCGTCAGATTCTCAGCTCGTATGTACGATGATGGTTTGATAAAAGTAGAAAAGGGCTCAACTCCATCTGATTACTCAGTAGCACCAAATGATGCTCTTGAAGCTGTGAAAACCGTCCAAAGACAGCTTGACGGCTCTTGGTCTGTCCAGAACATCAACTCGGCTGGAGATTTGATTTCAGGAATCAATCTTGGAGCCAATGGTCATAACCGATTTGACGGGAAATTGACTCATATAACTGGCGAGACCTTGATTGATAATGCAGTTATCAAGTCGGCTATGGTTGATAAGCTGAAAACAGCCAATTTTGAAGCTGGTTCGGTCACGACTAAGATATTAGACGCTGAGGCAGTAACGGCCGATAAAGTGAGATTTGATAATGCGTTTATTAGAAAAATGCTAGCAAATGAGGCTTTCATTGACCAGCTGACATCTAAACGTATTTTCTCTACTAAAGTTGAGTCCGTCATTTCTAGTTCAACATTCCTAGAAGCTTATAAGGGTTGGATTGGTGGATTCCAATTGGGTGTTCACAATTCTGGTTCTGGCAAGTGGTTGACAGGTAAGAACCAATTTTCGGTCGGAATGGGGAATGGTGAGGGCGGGTGGAACACAACCGCTCTTTGGGTGAATTGGGGAAATCGTTGGGATAAAGTCGGAGACAGAGCTTGGTTCGTTAGAAATAACGGTGAAATGAATTGCTATAACACAGCCCATTTTTGGAACACCCCAGTTATACATGGTGACTTAAGGGTGACAGGTTCCATCTACTACAACAACACAGCCAATGGTGGTAATTCAGGTTATTGGCTATCGTCTCAGAAGTATTCACATATTGAACCGTCTGGTGGTTCGCTCTATCTATATTATAGTGGTAAGGGATATGATTGGGTACCTCTCAACAAAGATGTATCTGACAGACGATACAAGACAAATATTGAGGATAGTACAGTATCTGGTCTTGATATTATCAACAGCTTGAAAACGTACAGTTATCGCAAGGAATACGACGGGAAAACCACAGATATCTCATGCGGTATCATGGCTCAAGATGTTCAGAAGTATATCCCAGAAGCCTTTTGGGAAAATCCAGACGGCGCATACTCATATCGCACATTTGAATTAGTACCTTACCTAATCAAGGCCATTCAAGAGTTAAATCAAAAAATAGAAAAAATGGAGAAAACAATAGCATGAATAACAACATGGACGCAGTAGTAAATCAGTTAACACTTGATTCACTGACTAAAAAACTAGCAGTCAGTGAGCAAGAATCAGCTCAGAATGAGGCTCTTTATTTGTATGCAGCAAGCGAATTGCACACAATGACAGAGGTCCTAGAATATGACCCAGCTCTAAAAGAGCTATTTGAAGAAGTGAAAGGAAACATGACAAATGGCAATTAATAATTATGAACTAGCAAGCAAACCTTATACACGAGGATTTGGAGATAATATCAAGACAGTAGTTGAAATTCGTTTATCAGAAGGCAATCGTTACAGTACGAACATGCGTG
>JAWETZ010000029.1:0-22666 GCA_032480835.1 Streptococcus mitis | reverse complement strand
ATCTTGGGCTGGGACTTTGACTACTGTGGTAGTTGACGATTTGATAACTGGTTTGCCTTCATGTGGAATGAGGCTGCCATCTGTCGGATTAACTGTATAGGTGGTAGTTACTGTACTTGTCCCTGGAATACCAGCTATTGTTACATTAGCTTCACCTTTGGCTCTTGTGGCGTCTTTTTCATAACGAACAATTGGCTCAAGTGGTGTAACCACAACTGTTGATTTGGCACCATCTTGCTTGAACACTTCCTTTTTCTCTATTGAAGTAAGGGTACCTGTACTCGCATTGACTTGGTAACTTGTAGTCTTCTTAACAACGTCATCGCCTTCTTTGAGGTATTCAACCTCATCTTTGGCTGGAACTTTGACCACCGTAGGAGTTGACGATTTGATAACTGGTTTTCCTTCATGTGGAATAAGGCTACCATCTGTAGGATTAACCGTGTAGGTGGTAGTTACTGTTCTTGTACCTGAAGTACCAGCTGTTGTTACATTAGCTTCACCTTTGGGTCTTGTAGCGTCTTTTTCATAACGAACACTTGGCTTAAGTGGTGTAACCACAACTTTAGATTTGGCACCTTTTGGATTGGCAACGTCTTTCCTTACTGTTGGAGTAAGAGCACCTGTACTGGCATTGACCGCATAAGTGGTTGTCTTCTTAACAACATTATCGCCTTCTTTGAGGTATTCAATCTCATCTTTGGCTGGAACTTTGACCACCGTAGGAGTTGACTGTTTGATGACGGGTTTTCCTTCATGTGGAATAAGGCTACCATCTGTAGGATTAACCGTGTAGGTGGTAGTTACTGTTCTTGTACCTGAAGTACCAGCTACTGTGATTTTTGCTTCACCTTTGGCTCTTGTGGCGTCTTTTTCATAACGAACATTTGGCTTAAGTGGTGTAACCACAATTTTAGATTTGGCACCTTTTGGATTGGCAACATCTTTCCTTACTGTTGGAGTAAGAGCTCCTGTACTTGCATTGACCGCGTAAGTGGTTGTCTTCTTAACAACATCATCACCGTCTTTGAGGTACTCAACCTCATCTTTGGCTGGAACTTTGACCACCGTAGGAGTTGACTGTTTGATGACGGGTTTGCCCTCATGCGGAATGAGGCTACCATCTGCAGGGTTAACAGTATAAGTTGTAGTGACTGTTCTAGTGCCTGAAGTACCAGCTGTTGTTACATTTTTTCCGCCCTTAGCTCTCGTAGCGTCTTTTTCATAACGAACACTTGGCTGTAATGGCGTAACAACAACCTGAGCTTTGGCACCATTTTGTTTGAAGATTTCCTTTTTCTCTGTTGGAGTAAGAGCTCCTGTACTTGCATTGACCATGTAAGTGGTTATCTTCTTAACCACATCATCGCCTTCTTTGAGGTATGTAACCTCATCCTTAGCTGGGACTTTGACCACTGTCGGTTTTGATGGGACTACTACTGCCGGTTCTTCATGCGAAACAAGGCTACCATCTGTCGGATTGACTGTGTAGGTTGTAGTTACTGTTCTAGTGCCTGGAGTACCAGCTTCTGTTACATTTGCCCCACCTTTGGCTCTCGTAGCGTCTTTTTCATAACGAACACTTGGCTCGATTGACGTAACCACAACTGTTGATTTGGCACCATCTTTCTTGAACACTTCATCAAGTGTATTTTTAGTAATCTGCCCTGTATCGGGATCTTTGATACTAACAGTTGTTGACTTAATGATGTCATCTCCACGTTTACTATATACAACAGTTTCTCCAACTTTTTCTACAGATTTAGCTGTTGTCATTTTTTTATCTTGATAACCTGTCCCATCTAAGGAAATTCGTTTCCCAGACATGAACTCTGATCGTCTATTAATCATATCGGCTTCAAAATAAGAACGTGAACTATGACCTCCTTTTGTATTCCCAACATTTATGACAACATCACTATCATTACTGACACTTTTTCCTATAGTAGAATCATTATTAACTATATAATGTGTCATTTTCCCAGACTTAGCTATGTTTTTACTGTCTAATCCTTTTTGCCAAAATTCAGATGATGAGAAATAACTTGTCCTCACTTTTGGGGCATTAAAGGTTGTTCCTTTTTTTAATACATTATTATAAAAGTTTCTATAAGCCCGCTGTTCTTTAGAAGACATGACTCTGCTGTCAGAATATGCCAACTGATAGGCTTCAACCATTGCCCGTTGTACTAAATATCCTCCTAAAGAGTGTCCTGTCAAATATAGATTGGTAATGCTCTTATCTTTAGCCAGTTCACGCATGATATTTTCTGCATCAATCCCTTGTTGAGGATTGCTTCCTAATCCAAGTGTTATATCAGTTCCTATATCTTTGGCATCACTTGTTCCACGAAAGGCTAATACTTGTGCAGTTCCATTTGGTAAATATGAGAAATCACTCTTAGTTTCATACAAGACAGCATCTAGTCCACTGGAGGTATGGTAACTTTTTTTCCTTTCCCAATAAGGCCCCAATTCCTTATTCATCATCATATACTCATAACGTGGTCTACTGTCATCATTCTTTTTATATAACTCTGACTCTGTTAAGGGTTTCTTATGATTCAGCACTCTATCAATATAATTATCATCACGGTAGGACAATTCCATGAACATAATCATATCGCGCTCACTGACATTCCATTTTAATTTTTCATCTGGCTTTTCTTTACTGTCAATAATACCATCACCATCAGTATCTTCTAATAAGGGATGACTATTATAGCCTACATACTTTTTCCCGCCTTTTTCATAAATATAAATTTCTTCTTTATCCTTCAAGAAATCATCATCTGTATAAGCTTCTGGACTTAACTCAGGGCCGTTTAATAACAAACTGTCAAGCTTATTACCTTCTGAACCGATTACTCCTGCTTTGATTTTTTTAGCATCTTCCTTAGTCAATTCATATTTTTTTATCTCGGAAGGATTCGATGCCGCTCTCACCGCTGGAAGACTTGATCTGTCTTCACCCGCCACGGAAGCCCTTGTGGTCAAGCTATTATTTTCTTTATCCCCAGATGTCTCAAGTTCTGTAGTTCTTGTAGATATTATTGGAGTATCTTTTGGAGCTGGACTGGAGATAGCACCTTGATTCTCTGGTGAATTTTGATTCTCTTCTTTTTTCTCCACAGTAGGGGTCGCATTCTCCTTTTCAGAATTAGCCCCTATCTCTGTTGCCACATTATTTTCCGTAGAAGCAAGTACTCCCTGGGATGGTGCAAACAAGGCAATTCCTATTAATACAGAAGCCACTCCAACAGAAAACTTTCGAATCGAAAAGCGTTGGCGTTTATTAAAAATGTCTTTCATTTTATTAACTTTCTTTCTAACTATTTTTTACAAAATAGAGGGTTCTAATATTTTCCCTTGACAGAATACTAGATCGTTTCTTGACTAAAATGTTAGAGCTTTTCCTCTACTTGATTATAAGCTACTACATTGATTTCTAATCATATAAAAAATAGATCGCTTAATATTACTAAAATATCAGTAAAATATAAAAAAATGTAAATATTTCACTTCTAACACTGCCATTATACCATAAAAAATCATAACACTCATGTGTTTTAAAAAAGGTTTGTCAAAAAGTCTTCAAAATCATAAAAAACGCATAATATCAGGCAGTTCATTACAGTCCTTGATACTATGCGTTTTATCTTATACCATTTACTAGATTTGCGACTACTATTGAATTTTTATCCAATCCTGTCAAATCTAGATTTTTTCGTCTCTAATGTCAATCACAATCTCTTCTGATTGGTCAAGAGTTTCGGCTTTTTCTTGCCATTGTTCCTTGAGATTACTGAATCGATCTTTTGATGCTTCTGTCGCTTGACGAGCACATGATTTGGCTTGAGCAAGTACACTGTCCACAGTGATTTCACCTGACTCAACCTGTTCTTTGGTTTTAAGAACAAAATCTGTAGCTTGTTCCTTAACTTCTGTCAGTTTTTCACAGACCTGCTCTTTGGCATATTCAGGATCTTCTCTCAAATCATCCAGAAAATCTTGAGCCTGACTGCAAACTTGTTTGCCCTTGTCACTTGTTAAAAGCAAGGCAAGAGCTGCACCTGAAACGGTTCCTAAAAGGATTGAGGATAGTTTACCCATAAGGATTCTCCTTTTTTATTTTTTGAAAAATTTACTTGCAAGACGAAGAGCTGATAAACTTGCACCAGTCTTAATGGTTTTTGAACCAGCTGATGAAGCTTTCTTGCTCAAGACACGCGCATGGTCATTGATGTCTGAAACAGATAGAGATAAATCTGCAACAGCACTAAAGAGTGGATCAATTGTTGCCATCTTGACATTGATATCATCTGCCAAGACATTGACCTTAGCCAGCAATTCATTGGTATGGTGCAAGGTCACATCCACATCTGAAGTCAAGGTTTTAATCGTTTTCTCTGTTTCATCGATCACACGTCCAAGCTTTTGTACAGTAATAATTAGATACACTAAAAATACAATCAAAGCAAGGGCTACAAGAATATATGCAACTTCTAACATTTAGTTTTCCTCCTCTGTAACATAGTAAGGGGCCTTCTTTCGATTTTGATATAGAATGATAAAAATACCCAGTCCGATAAGGACAACTGATAGCCATTGAGACACTCGAAGACCAAAGAACATGAGGCTATCTGTTCGCATGCCTTCAATAACCATACGACCGAAACCATACCAAATCAAGTAGAAAGCAGTGATATGACCTCGTCTAAGACTCTTCCATTTTCGTCTGAATATCAAAATCAAGGCAAAGCCAAGCAGATTCCAAAGAGACTCATAAAGGAAGGTCGGCTGACGGTAACTCCCCTCAATATACATCTGATCACGAATAAAGGCAGGTAGATAATCCAGATTATCCACTGCTGCACCATAGGCTTCTTGGTTAAAGAAATTGCCCCAGCGTCCCAGACTTTGGGCAATCATGACACTTGGTGCCGCAATATCTAGAAAATCCCAAGTATTGATGAGTTTACGATCAGCAAAGATATAGAGTACAAGGGCACCAGTTATCAAACCACCGTAAATGGCCAAACCACCATTCCAAATGGCAAAAATCTCTCCCAAATTCTGACTATAATAATCAAAACGGAAAATGACATAGTAGAGACGAGCTCCTAAAATAGCCAGAGGAAAGGCTACCAATATAAAATCTAAAATATCGTCTGGTATGATCTTCTTTCTAGGCGCTTCTTTCATGGTCAAATAAACCGCAAGAATCAAACCTGTCACAATACACAAGGCATACCAACGAATGGCTAGAGGTCCTAGATGAATAGCAATTGGATCAAGCATTAGGCACCTCGTTTTGAGCAATAAGATTGGTCAAGCGTTCTTCGAACAAACGTGTCGCATCGAAGCCCATTTCCTTAGCACGATAATTCATGGCAGCAGCCTCAATCACGACAGAGATATTTCGACCTGTTTTAACTGGAATACGGATACGAGGAATGGCTACGTCAGAAATTTCAAGTTCCTCTGCATTGTTCCCAAGACGATCAAATGTCTTATGCGTATCATAATTTTCCAAGTAGACAGCCAACTGAACTTGTGAAGAATCTTTTACAGCACTGGCACCGTAGAGGCTCATGACGTCGATAATCCCAACCCCACGAATTTCAATCAAGTGTTTCAAGATTTCAGCAGGTTCTCCCCAAAGAGTTAATTCATCCTTAGAATAAATATCTACCCGATCATCTGCTACCAAGCGGTGCCCACGTTTGACAAGCTCAAGACCAGTTTCACTCTTACCGATACCACTATCGCCTTGAATCAAGACACCCATCCCATAGATATCCATCAAAACACCATGAACACTGGTACGTTCTGCTAAACGTGAATCCAGATAGCTAGATAACTCTCCAGACAAACGACTAGTAGCCGTACGGCTGGTTAAAATGGCAATCTTACATTCTCTAGCAGCTTTTAACATCTCCTCTGGAACCACCAAACCACGGGCCACAATGACCGCTGGTGTCTCAGGTAGAAACATTTTTTTCAAAACTTCATAACGGCTGTTGGAAGGCATGCTGATCAGATAAGACCACTCCTTCATCCCCAAAAGTTGAATCCGCTCTGGCGTGTAGTAGTCAAAATAACCTGTCATTTCAAGACCAGGTCGCGTAATATCCGCTGTATTGATTTCCTTTTCAAGCAATTCTGGTTCGCCATAGACAATGTCTAGTCTAAGCTTTTCAATCACTTCTTTTACTAAAACCGACATCATTTCCTCCTTCAATCGAGTTCTTTTTACTATTATATCAAATTGTAGGAGGATATTTCAGATTTTTGCAGGCTTTGAAGTATTTATTTAAAAGAAAAAGACTAGATTTCTCCAGCCTTTCATTTCTAATTAGAATTTTTTACGTTTACGAGCTGCTTCTGATTTACGTTTACGTTTTACAGAAGGCTTTTCATAGAATTCACGTTTGCGTGTTTCTTGAAGAGTACCAGCTTTAGTAACCGCACGTTTGAAACGACGAAGTGCGTCGTCAAGAGATTCATTCTTACGTACTACTGTTTTAGACATTTTTTTCACTCCCTTCAAGTTCAAGATCTATTCTATTTTACACGTAAAAGGAATAATTGTCAAGAAAAAATGCGGTTTAATTTTAATTTTTTCTTCCATTTATACAAGAGTTTAAAGCACTCAGATAGAAGAAACTGAAGGGTTTCGTTTTTTATTTTTCAAGTAAGCTGAGCGCTTCAGCATCCGCAATAATCGTCACATCAGGGTGATTTTGCAGGCTACTTGCTGGTAGATTCTCAGTCACTGGGCCAGACACTGTTCCAGCAATAGCTTCTGCTTTCGACTCACCGTAGGCAAAAAGAAGGATTGACTTGGCATCCAAAATGTTTTTAATTCCCATTGAAATGGCTTGAGTTGGGACGTCTTCAATCTTGTCAAAGAAACGTGCGTTTGCTTCGATAGTAGACTGATCCAGTTCGACTAGATGCGTTTTACTGTCAAATGGAGTACCAGGTTCATTAAATCCGATATGTCCATTGCGACCGATTCCCAAGATTTGGAGGTCAACTGGATGGTCAGCCAAAATTTGGTTGTAGCGTTCAACTTCAGCTTCAGCATTGTCCTTAACTCCACGAGGTAAGAAACTTTCTTTAAATGGTTTTTGGTTGAACAAGTTTTCTTGCATGAAGTAACGGTAAGACTGTGGATTGTCCCCATCAAGACCTACATACTCATCAAGGTTGACACTGGTTAGGTTTGAAAAATCAAGGTCACTCTCAACAATTTTCTTGTAAAATTCAAGTGGGCTACTTCCTGTCGCAAGTCCTAGTGTTTGAGCTCCATTGGCCAATTTTTCCTTCAAAATCTCAAAAGCAACTTTTCCACCTTCGATTTGGTTTTCAACTTTAATAACTTTCATCTTTTTATCCTCCGTTTCAATCTATATTTATTATATGGTATAGACCAATTTTTGTCAAGTGAAAACGATTTAATTTTCAAAAAAAGAGCGCCCAAACTTGAAACATGTTATAATGGATAAGATTAGAACTTAGAAAGAATGAACAGATATATGAATACAGCTGATTTTGATTTCCACTTACCCGAGGGATTGATTGCCCAAACGCCCCTTGAAAAACGGGACGCTTCTAAACTCCTCATTGTCAACCGTGAGACTGGAGAAATGCAGGATAAACACTTCCACTCTATTATTGATATGCTGGAACCTGGTGACGCCCTTGTCATGAACGACACCCGCGTTCTCCCTGCCCGCCTCTATGGTCAAAAAGAGGAAACAGGAGGTCATGTGGAACTTCTCCTGCTTAAAAATACTAGTGGAGATGAGTGGGAAGTTCTGGCTAAACCTGCCAAACGCCTCAAGGTCGGTACTCGTGTCAGCTTTGGTGATGGTCGCCTCAGCGCTGTCGTTACGGAAGAATTGACTCACGGAGGCCGCATTGTCCGCTTTGAATACCAAGGAATTTTCCTGGAGGTCTTGGAAAGTCTGGGAGAAATGCCTCTGCCACCTTATATCCACGAAAAATTGGATGACCGTGAACGCTATCAAACCGTTTACGCCAAGGAAAGTGGCTCTGCTGCTGCACCGACTGCTGGATTGCACTTCACCAAAGAACTGCTGGCAGAAATCCAAGCTAAGGGTGTTCATCTAGTCTATCTGACTCTTCATGTCGGACTCGGAACCTTTAGACCTGTCTCTGTTGACAATCTGGACGAACACGAAATGCACTCAGAATTTTACCAGCTTTCTGAGGAAGCAGCTGCCACTCTTCGCTCGGTTAAAGAAAATGGAGGTCGTGTCATCGCTGTCGGAACCACTTCTATCCGCACCTTGGAGACTATTGGTTCCAAGTTTGATGGACAAATCCAAGCAGATTCTGGCTGGACCAATATCTTTATCAAACCTGGCTATGAGTGGAAGGTCGTGGATGCCTTCTCAACCAACTTCCACTTACCAAAATCAACTCTGGTCATGTTGGTTTCTGCCTTTGCAGGCCGTGAATTAGTCTTAGACGCTTACCACCATGCCATCCAAGAACACTACCGCTTCTTTAGTTTTGGCGATGCCATGTTTATCTATTAATTTACATAATCAAAAAACGCATATTATCAGGCAATAAAACCTTGATATTATGCGTTTTGTAATGGATAAAGAATTATACTCAATAAAAATCAAAGTGCAAACTAGGAAGCTAGCCACAGGCTGTACTTGAGTCGGCAAGGTGAAGCTGACGTGGTTTGCACTTTGATTTTTGAATAGTATTAATCTTTTCTAAAATTCAGATCTTTCAAGCTCTGAACACTGGCATTGATCACCGCACCGACAATTAAAATCTTAGCGATAAGAATAAACCAAAACATCATGACCACCACGACAATAGAACTAAAAAAACGCACGTCCACTAGGTGATTGACATAATTGTTGACATAGACTGAAAAGATATTGAGCAGTAAGGCCAGAGTTAATAAGACAAAGGCACTACCTGGTAATACAGAGCGAATTCGTCGGACCTTAACATTAGGCAGGAAATAATAAAGCATGACCAGGATGGCAAAAATCAAAGCATAGACCAAGGGGCCTGTCAGGTCTTGCAGATAATCAAAGAGAGGACTATCCGATTTCCAGTAACTTTTGATAAGGTTGAGAAGCATGCGACCAAAGACACTGAGAAAGAGGGCTAAGGCAAAGAGAATCTGCAAGCCAAAACTGACAAACAAACTCATGAGTTGATGAGAAATCATCCCACGATTTTTTGCTACTCCGTAAGCTTTATTAAAGGCTTTCTGTAGGAAATTCATGGATTTTGAAAAGGTCCAGAGGGCTGACAAAACCGCAAAACTCAATAAACCCGTTGACGGTTGGGTCAGCACTTCTGTAATAATCTTTGCGACCACATCATACATGGTATCGGGCAAGAATTCATTGACGACCTTTAAAAAATTGGAAACTGGAATCTGAAAATAAGGGAGGATATTGACCACCACCAAAAGAAGGGGAAAAATCGAAATCAACCAATAGTAGGCTACTGCGACACTGGTCAACTCACTATCTGATGCTTGATAATAATGCAAAAAAGCTTTTACTAAAGGCTTGTCTGTCAGCTCTTTCCACCACTTCTTCATGTCACACTCCTTCACTTACAATCTTGATTAATTTCTTCTTACCAATTCCATCATATCATAAGGGAGGGTATTGGCAGCTTCCTTCAAGGAATAGTTCTCTAAGTTATTGACATTTTGTCGTAACTTCTTGGCATACTTGGTCGTAATCAATCGTTTTTCTTCGTATTCGAAAATCAACTTGCGCTCCAGATAATAGCCTCTCAGCATTTCATCAATATTGTTGGGTTTGACACGATTGATAACCCGTTCGACAAAGGCACCACTTGTGATAATAGCTGTTTCTCGGAGACGAGAATCCTGCATGAAGCTAATCAAAGAACTCTTATAAACCCCTTTAAGGTTCTCCAGACTTTCGATAATCATCTCTGTATTTTCTAGATAGAGCTCTGCTATTTGATCATAGTCAAGGGCTCTGAGTTTCTGTGATTCTTCATTTTTCCAACTGCGAAAGGTCTTGCCAAAGGTAAAGACTTCGTGAAGGAGAAAACGTAAAATCCGCAAGGAAACAAGGAAATAATAGGTCAATCGTGAAGCAAACTTGCGATTGATACTTTGTTCCATGTTTTTCAAATAACGTTGGTAAACTCGATAGGCACGCTCACTCATCTTGTCCTCTTCATAAGCCTGTTCTAAACCATCACTTTCAATGCTGAGGATGAGAAGTTTCAAGGCCTCCCAGTCTTCTTGAGCCCCCTTATTTTCTTGACTCAGGATAAGGTTCTCTATTCGTCCATGATAATTATCAATAGCCGCATAGAGGGGAAGTTTATTTTTGGTGTCTTCCAACTCTTTTTCCAACTCAATCGTCACTTCATTCAAAATGGCGATATGCATGAGATAGTCCTTGCTTTCTTCCTGTTCATCAGAAAGATGAGGCAAAACCACGAGGCCTGTTAAAAAGCTTACTAGCGTCACACCTGCAACAAGGAAAAGCAAGAGAGGATACTTCTGTTCTAGATTACTTGGTATCAGAAGGATTGTAGCAATCGACACCGTTCCCTTGACACCTGAAAAGGTCAAAAGAAGCATGTCCTTCATATACTTATTTAGCTTTTTCTTGAGACGTCTAGTCCTATAGGCATAATAGCCATAAATCATGACAAAACGAATAGCAAAGAGGACAAAGGTAAGGGCTATAATAGATACCAATAAAAGTAAGGGATTATAGATTGGATTGGTCAAGATAGGCTCTGCTATCATTTCCAACTCCATCCCTAAAATCACAAAGACAGAACCGTTCAGCATAAAGTTCACTGTATGCCAGACCGTCTCGGTCACCGTATCCACTTGGGCTTCTAGGAGCGTAATTTTCTTAAAACGGCTTGCCTTTAAAATCCCAGCAACTACAACGGCAATAATCCCTGAAACGTGAACTTCTTCTGCCAGGAAGAAGGTTACCAAGGGCAAACTCAATTC
Source organism: Streptococcus mitis (assembly GCA_032480835.1). Taxonomy (GTDB): domain Bacteria; phylum Bacillota; class Bacilli; order Lactobacillales; family Streptococcaceae; genus Streptococcus; species Streptococcus mitis_DK. Next base: position 11,637 of record JAWETZ010000029.1, on the reverse strand, counting down.
CAGAAGGAGCTCACTAGCAATATCCGTTGCTCTCACACTTAGCAAGAAGCTATGGAGGAAACGGTTGGTCATGGCTGTTAAAAATCCAATCAAAAAACCGCCTAGGATTGAAAAGATGAGCGAACTACTCGCTTGCCCAAGGGAAAAAGCTCCTGTTGTCCAAGCTGTCAAGGCCACCTGAAAGGCAACCAAGCCAGAAGCATCATTCAAGAGTCCTTCACCCTTAAGGATATTGGACACGCGCTTAGGAAAGCTAAACCGCTCCGAAAGAGAGGCAAAGGCCACCAAATCCGTAGGGCCAAGTGCCGCCCCAACAGCCAAGCAAGCCGCCAAGGGAAGACTGAGCCAAAGAAGATGGGCCAATCCACCCAAACTCAGGGTCGAGATGAAAATCACTGGAAATATGAGATAAACAATGATTCGCCAGTGTTTTAAAATAGCCGTAATGTCCGCTTCTTCCGACTCTCTGAAAAGCAAGGGCCCGATAACCAGTGCCAAAAACAACTCCGTATTTAGGTGAAAGTCGGTATTGGGTAAAAAGAGACCAATCACAATTCCAAAAAGAATTTGCACCAAAGGGAGAGGCAAAAAGGGCAGGAGCTTATTGGTTGTACTCGAGACAATCAAGACCAGTAAAAATAGGATGAGGTAAATCAGTAATTCCACGCACGACCTCCTTAATCTTTTTTACAACAAGATTCAAAAATCTCCTTCTGCTCTTTGATTTTTTGGTCAATCTTGGAACAATCCTTGTGCTCAATTTTTCTCTGGCACCGTTCCATTTCAAGAGCAACTAATTTTTTCTTGATTTTAAGCATTTTTTTGCTCATATGCGCTTGGTCAAGCACACCCACTGCTCGTTCGTGGTGGGTTGATTCAACAAAATTCTGGCGCATGGCATCCAGCTTTTCACGTAGGTATTGTTTATCCATGTCTATATCTTTCTAATTTTTCAATCATTACTAAAAATGGTGGGTTGTTAACTTGATTAAGCGTTCGGTAAATGGCAGCTGTGTACTCTTGTTGGTTCAACTGGCTCACAAAATCCAAGACAGCATCCCTCTCGATGTCGCCTCCTTCATGACCATAGTAGATCATGATAGCAATCCGTCCCCCTTTGACCAGCAAGCTACACAGCTTTTCTAAGGCTTCAATGGTAGTCTGAGGTCGGGTAATGACAGACTTATCAGCTGACGGCAGATAACCTAGATTAAAAATCCCTGCCTTGGCTTCTGTCACAAACTGGTCCAGTGTCTCATGACCTTGCAAGATTAACTGGGCATTTGTCAGGCCAGCCTGATGCAAACGCTCTTGCGTCTTTTCCAAGGCTTGTTCCTGAATATCAAAGGCATAGACTTTCTGGGCTATCTTGGCTAGAAAAAGCGTGTCATGACCATTTCCCATAGTCGCATCCACTACGATATCCTCTTTTGTCACTACCTCAGCCAAAAAATCATGTGCCATCTCAAGTGGTCTTTTCATTTTCAAACTCCTGTTTTACAGCCTTGCATCCTTGAACACTTCCACGACGTCGCATTTCAGTTTCAATAGCATTTAGCACTTCCCATTTATTGAGGCTCCACATAGGCCCAATCAGCATATCTCTAGGTGCATCTCCTGTGATTCGATGGATGACGATATGCTTGGGTATGATTTCCAGTTGGTCACAGATGACCTTAACATATTCGTCCTGGCTCATGAGTTGTAAACGTCCTTCGTGATAATCTCGTTGCATACGTGTATTGGTCATCAGGTGAAGCAAGTGCAATTTAATCCCTTGAATATCGTTATCCGTGACACAGCGGCGAACATTTTCAACCATCATCTCATGGGTTTCACCAGGCAAACCGTTGATCAGATGAGAAACAATCTCAATCTTAGGATACTTTCTCAAACGCTTGACCGTTTCCACGTACAATTCATAAGAGTGGGCACGGTTAATCAGGTCAGAGGTTGTTTCATAAGTGGTCTGCAAACCCAATTCAACCGTCACATGCATGCGCTCCGATAACTCAGCCAAATATTCAATGGTTTCGTCTGGTAGACAGTCTGGGCGCGTTCCGATATTGATTCCTACCACACCGGGCTCATTGATAGCCTGCTCATAGTGCTCACGGATGACTTCCACCTTTTCATGGGTGTTGGTAAAATTTTGAAAATAAACCAGATACTTCTGCACATCTGGCCACTTACGATGCATGAAGTCAATTTCCTTATAAAATTGCTCACGGATAGGCGCATCCGGTGCCACAATGGCATCTCCAGAACCAGAAACCGTACAAAAAGTACAGCCCCCATGAGCTACAGTTCCATCACGATTGGGACAGTCAAAACCCGCATCAATAGGAACTTTAAAAGTCTTTTCTCCAAAGAGTTTTCGATAATAATCATTCAAGGTATTATAAGATTTCATAACCTTCATTATAACAAAAATCACCCACAATCTCAAAAGTCTGACTTTCCTATAAATTCCTCTGTTTCTCGTTTCCATTAGCCTTTTTTTATGATACAATATGGGTATGATTTTAATGAAATTAGCATCTATTTTATTATTGATACTGACCTTAGTCGTCTGCATTATCATAACCAAACTTTTTAGATTAAAAAAACTAGGACGAAACTTTGCGGATTTGGCTTTTCCAGTTTTAATATTTGAGTATTACTTGATTACAGCTAAAACTTTTACCCATAATTTCCTCCCTAGACTGGGGCTAGCCCTCTCGGTCCTAGCTATTATTCTCGTCTTTTTCTTCCTTTTGAAAAAACGTAGCTTTTACTATCCTAAATTCATCAAATTCTTCTGGCGTGCAGGATTCTTAGTAATCCTTGTCATGTATATCGAGATGATTGTTGAATTGTTCTTAATGAAATAATCGAATCCCTAAACATTTTCTAGGGATTTTTGCTTTCTCTACAAAATAGGATAGACAATAACACTATACAATTTTATACAAAGAGAATCCCTTAGAAACTTATATTCCAAGGGATTTATCTTCTATCTAAGACAAGAACTTCTCTCTAATCTTTAACGATAAAGAAAGTATCAAAATTTCTAGTCTTCTTTTTTACCTTTAGTGGCTACTAAGCCTGCACTCAAACCTAGAAGAGCTAAACCTGCTGCTACTGCTGCCTGTTCTGCCTCTGTTCCAGTGTTTGGCAAGTAATTCTTTTCATCTTGCTGGGCTTCAACTGAACGTGAGCTCACTTGTTTTACATCCGTTTTCTCAGTTGATACTTGTTGTTTTGTAGTTTCTTGAGATTCTGGTTTTTGAACTTCTTGATCTTGTAGCACAGACTTACTAGCTTCTTTAGGAGCTGCTTTAAGCTGTTCTTGAGGGGCTGATTTTGTATCTTTTATAGCTGTACCAACCTCTACAATACGGTCCTGAGCTATAACTTTATCATAGCTTTCTTTATCAGTCCGCTTGCCATTTTCTACTTCAATCAAGTGAACACGGAGACCTTGTCTTCCTTCTTGAAGGATGCGAGTTTCACCTAGATATAACTTGTCAGACTTACGCTCCTGGATCTGGAAGTCAATTGTTTCTTCCTCAACCATAAGTTCTGGTCTGTTGAAAACTAGAGCATTGGATTCGTCCTCTGGAAGAGCGGTTCCTAGTTTAGTTCCGACAACGACAATACGGTTTGTTGGAGTCTGAACTATTTCACGGAATTTTTCTTCCTTACTTCCGTCAGGATTGATAGAGATAAGGATTCGTTCCTTACCAACTTGTCCTTCTTGTTCTAAACGAGTTTCACCAAGATAAAGCCTTGAATCTTTTTTCTCAATTGTCTTGTAGGCCAAATCTTGTTCAAGAACTTCTAATTTTGGTAAATCCTCCTGTACTGCAGCAACTGTCTTCTCAGAAACTAGTTTCTCCTTAGTCAACTGGATACGGTATTCCTTGACTTGTTTTCCACTCTCTGAAACTAGGCGAACAAGTACTGGAAGGCTATCCTCTCCACTATCTACAACTGTTGAAGCTACTTGATTATTTTCTTCAACTGAGACTTTTGGACGTTGACCTTTATAGGTGATTTGATAGTTTTGACGATTTTCAGTAAAATCTGGAAGTTCTTTTCCATCTACAAGAATCTTCGATTGAGTGCTTTCTTGAGGCAATTCGCTCGGTGCAAGGAAGGTCATCTCAATCATCGCAACACCGCTCTTATCTGCTTTACGCTCCATACGCCATCTCATAGCTTTGGCTTTCACTTCTTTAAATGTCACATTAATTTCATCACCCGCTTCGATATCTTTATTCGCGTGATACGGAACAGCAATCCAATTTTCTGGATTATTAAATGGATGATCTGCTTCATAAGCTTGGTAGTTTGAATAGTAGGTAGGCACTTCAAAGTCTGGACCAATATAGCGTTCCAAAACAAGTTTAGATGGTGCATCTGTACCACTATCTGCAAAGAACTGGAGTTTTGCTTGTGCAACAGTCCGTTCTACAATCTTACCATTTTCACGGAAGATGACGCCTGCTGATACTTCTGTATTAGTAGATGGTCTTGCAGACCAGTTTGTCCAACGACGATTCTCTGAATGATCACCGTCATTGAGATAGTCAACACGGTCATGAGAACTGTTGTCAATATCGTTGGTTGCTGAAGCAAAGGCCTGATTCCCATTTTCATCATAATCAGGATTATCTGAGAGAGCCTCACCTAGTTTGTCTGTCACTCGTACAGAGAATTCAGCTATAAGATTACTACCAAGGACACGACCTTGAACAGTAAATTGACCTGCTTTTGTGACATTTTCTGCTGGAACTTCTTCCCATTCCACTGCCAAGTCTTTTATCTCATAGCCGTCCTTACCTGTGAAATAAACAGGAACCTTAGTTGGTAACTCAAGCGATTGACCTACTTGTAACAAGCGAGCTTGTTTAAACGCAACAACTGGTTTACGAGAGAGCAAGTCTTTATCGTTTGTGAAGTGTAGGCGGTATTCTCCTAGGATGTCTCCATTTTCTGCTTTCGCGATGACACGGACTGGTTCACCTTCACGAACACTTGGAACGATTGTAGCAAGACCATTGTTGCTAACACTTGCTGTTACTGCAGGAACTTTTCCATCTCCAGACTCAAGATAGTAGTCTACTAAATCAGGATTGAAGTTTACTAAGTCTTTGCCGTCAACTTGGATTCTTGTCTTTCCTTGTTTGGCTGCCGCAACTTGTTTGGCAAAGATTTGTACTTCTGTGATAGAAGTTCCTCGCTTATTATCTGCTTTAACCATGCGAATGCGAACTGCATAAGTTTCAACTTTATCAAAGCTAAAGTGATTCATTTCTCCAGCCTTGAGTTGAGCTGGTGCTTTTAGATTAGTCACTGGTTTCCAGTTAGCAGGATCATTAAAGGCATGATTTTCACCGCTTACAAAGCTAGGATTTTTAGGAGCTGTTGGAACCGTTTTACCAACATAATACTCAATCACATAAGACTTAGGAGCACCGACTCCGTGGTCTTCGTGGAATCCAACACTTAGATTATCAACGGAACGTTTGCTCAAGATACCTGAATCTCCAAACAGAACACCGACTGAAGCTTCTGGATTACTACGATTCCAGTTTGTCCAACGGTTGGCTGGTCGGTCATTAAAGGAAATCAATTTATCGTTGACATTTGAAACAGGGTCGGTTGGATTCGAGTCTGAAGCAAAGGCAAGTGGCAATTCTGAACCTGTCCATTGGTCAGAAATATTTGCTCCTTGCTCTGTTTGATCAGACACACGAACATGGAGTTTAGTAGTTAATTGCGCACCTTCTAGGTGACCATTAACTGTAAAGATACCCTCCTTAGCGTATTGATCTGGTTGAATCACGTCCCATGTAACCTTAGCTGATGAAACGTGACCATTTGAATCATAAGTTCGAACACTCTCTGGTAATTGTGGCGCTTCTGCGATCGGTGTTGTCACACTGACTTCTTCAACCGAAACGATGCCTTCTACAGAGACTTTGGCACGCGCCTCAAGATCAATCCCTTCAACTTCACCTAACACCTCAAAGGTTTGATAGTGGTCTAGTTTTTCTTTTGGAATAGCTTGCCATGTAACTTTATGAGTTTTAGGGAAACCTTTGTCATACTCAACAGTTACTGTTGTTAGAAGAGTAGGTTCTTGATGTAAATCTGTCACTACATTTACAGGACGGATGGATTGCGCAATCTTCTTCTCAGTATTTGCTTGAATAGTAAGATTGATTTGACCTGTAGCACCCTCATATTCAGCTTTCAAAGTGACTTCTCCTGGTTTATGCAACTCCAGCATTCCTTGACGGGCTGCGACTTGGCCTTCACCGCTTGTAGAGAAGGTTACTTTATCAGCTGGTAAAACTGCTTGTGTTCCGTCCTGATAGTGACCTAGTACAGACAATTTCACTGTTTGATCTTCTTTAAGGCCGTCAGCTTGCTCAACTTGTAAGCTCAAATGGTTAATTTTTGGTGCTTCTTCTAGAAATTGGATTGCATAGGTTTGAAGAGAGCCACCATCTTTTGGTTGAACATAGATGCTTGCACGCATGCCGTTTGCTGCACTTGCTTGAAGAACTGTAACATCAGCATTTTCAGCACTTGCTACGACTTCTGGCAAGGATGCACCGTAAGCAAGAGTTCGGTATTGCATTGGATTTTGGCTAGTAAGACCAGTGGCAGCTTCGCCACCAACAGTAACAGTTGGGACCACAGGAGCAGCTACATCGCCATCTTCTACTACAAGGGTAGCGTGAATAGTCTCACCACCCAGTTGGCCAGTCATTGGAATACGTGATCCAGCTACTGAAAGTTTGGCTTTATCTGCTTCCGCAATCTCCCAGTTATCTACCTCGTATTCTTGTAGGCTTCCATCAGTAACGGCAATAGAAACGTATTTGTCAATAGCACTCAAGTCTGCTCCAGGTGCAACACGTTTTACAGTAGAAAGTTCTTTTGCAATTGCTAGAACTTCAACTCGAGCCTCGACTTCACGTCCATTTGCTGTGCCTTTAGCAGTCACAACTCCTGCTTGATTCACATCAACTGAAGACCAAGTTACTGGATGTTTCTCACGACTACCATCACTGTATACAAATGCTACCGTCTTCGGCATTTTTGGATCTTTACCTAGCAATGTACGAACTTTTGCTACTTCTGTACCCAAAACAGTCTTTTCTTGTCCTTCTTTTTTACCAGTAAAGACAGTCACTTGATCCGATTTCAAGAGATCAGAATGGGCAGTAAGAGTAAATTTTCCTGCTTGCTCAGTCGATTTGACAATGGCAACACCTTTACCGTTAAAGGCTCTGCGAATCCAAGAACCATCTGCTTGTGCTTTATAGCGTTCACGGCTGTCTTGCTCTCCGTTATCGACACCAACAAGCTGACCTTGACCATGCAATTGGAAACGAACCATATTATTAGCAGTTGGAACTAGATGTCCTTTGCTGTCTACAATCTCATAATAGATATAAGTCAAATCTTTACCATCTGCCGCGATTGCTTGTTCTTCTTTGATGAGACGAACAGCTGCTGGCTTGCCAGCAGTTGTGATCTTGTCTCGAGCAATTTCCTTGCCAGATTCATCACGAGCTATTGCTTCCAAGGTACCTGGTTTATAAGCAACTTTCCATTCAAGATACAATTCATTAGCATTGGCACCTTCTTGGTAAGTGCGTCCATCGCTAGTTTGTTTTTTAGTAAAGGTCTTCTGTCCTAGAGATTCACCATTCAACAATAGCTCCACACTTGCAGCGTTAGAGTAGGCACGAACTGGAATTTTATCATCTGCATCAGCTACATTATCTTTTAGAGTTGGGTCCTCCCAGTTCCAGTGAGGAAGTAGGTGAACCATCGGTTTTTTCTGAGCAGATACCCATTGACTCTGGTAAAGATAGAAATCATTTTTTGGAATACCAGCAGTATCTACAATACCAAAATAAGAACTTTTGACTGGTGTATGATTTTGATTGTGCCATGGCGTAGGCTCACCAATATAGTCAGTACCAGTCCAAATAAACTGTCCAGCATAGCCAGCATTGTCACGGTCAAAAGTCCATGAAGCTGTTGCTGTTTTACCCCAACCAACACGATCATTTCCATAATCAGACTGCTCATAGTTACGATAGTCTTGATTACTGTGTACCAATTCACGCTCTGGACGATAATAACTTCCACGAGTACGAGTAGCTGAGGAGGTCTCTGAACCATAAATCAACCACTTTGGATGCTTAGCTCTAAGAACTTTGTAGTTATCTTCTGAGTAGTTAAATCCAACCGCGTCCAGTTCATCAGCAATTTTCTCATGCCCTCCGCTACCATTACCAAAACGGAACTTATCAGCTCCCATAGTCACATAACGAGTATTATCAACATCCTTGATTACTTTAACCAAACGTTTAACAGTAGCTAGAGAATGGGGATCGCCATTAGCTTCTCCAATCTCATTTCCAATAGACCACATAAAGACAGCTGGGTTATTTTTGTCTCTTTCTACCATGGTACGTAGATCATAATCTGACCATTTTTCCCCTTTTTTAGCTTCAGGGTGGGTTGCATCTTTTTCAAAGAAACGACCATAATCGTATGGTTTCTTACCTCCATACCAAGTGTCAAAAGCTTCTTCCTGAACCAATAAACCAAGTTCAGCTGCAATCTGTAATGTTTGAGGACTTGCTGGATTGTGGGTTGTACGAATCGAATTCACTCCCATATCCTTCATCTGTTTCAGACGGCGATATTCAGCCTTGTAGTTTTCCTCCGCACCCAATGCTCCATGATCGTGGTGCAAGGAAACACCGTGGAACTTGATGTGTTCACCGTTCAAAGAGAATCCTTGGTCTGGAGTCCAATTATAGTAACGATAACCAAATAAATCTTTCTTAGCATCTACAAGCTGACCATCTTTGTAAACACGAGTCACCATCTCATATAAAGCAGGTTTATCGGACGACACTGTCCACAATTTAGGTTTTTCAACCTCTAATGCTGATTCCAAATGAATTGTTTCTCTAGCTTTTAGAATCTTACTCTCAGTTCGAACAAGTTCTGTAACTGCCTGACCACCCCGTTCAAAAATTTGATACTCTGCTACGAGCTCATGATCCTTATCATCTGTATTAACGATTTTACTGCTCACATGAGTTTCAACCTTGCCATTTTGTTGGTGTTCAAGTTTTGGGGTTAAGATAGTTGTACCATTTTTCTCAACATGAACCTTATCTGTCACTTGCAAGCTCACATCACGATAGATACCACTTCCTGAATACCAACGACTACTTGGCTGTTTGTTTACTGCATGAACAGAAATAATATTTTCTCTTCCATCCTTATAAAGATAATTGGTAATGTCATATGAAAATTGATTGTAACCATTTGGATAGTGACCAACTAATTGACCATTAACAAATACTTGAGAATCCATGTAAACCCCATCAAAGGTCACACGGACATCTTTATTTAAATCTTTTTCGTCTAACTTAAAGGTTTTACGATACCATCCATCTCCACCATTCAGTTGGCCTCCTTCATTTTGAGATGGTGAATCATGATCAAAATCAAAATGAATACTCCAATCATGAGGAAGATCCATTTTTTTCCAAGAAGATATATCTGCATCTGGTTTAACAGCTTCTTTAGCATTGGCATTTAGTTTAAAGTGCCAATTTTGATTGAAAGAAAGGTTTCTATCTTCAATTAACTTATCAACAACTTCATTTGTAGCAGATTTGAATTCCTTCTTATCTTTTGAAATAGAAGGATCTTGTGATTCTGCTTTATTTGTTTCTTCAGATTTATTTCTTTCCTCAAATACCTTCGTTTCTTCTATCCTACTTTTCACTTCAGTCTTACCTTCTTCTAAAGGAAACTCTGTATTATCAGCAACTGTAGCTGGGGACTGATCTGCATGAGCTGGATCAGAAACACCTACAATATCTGCATTATCCTTAAGAGATACATTATCCATTTGTTCACTTGCTTTTTCTGAAGCTATCACTTCAGATGTCTGTTCACTCTCTTCTTTATTTTCAGAATCATCATTCTGCTTACTTATTGAAATCAGTTCATTAGTATTTTCATTCGCATAAGCAGAAGAAGCTAGACTAAGGCTTGATCCTAATAACATCATACAGCTTCCTATGAGTACTGAGCAAGCACCAACTGAAAATTTTCGAATACTATAAACGCTCTTTTTGTTCCAATTACCTTTTTGCATGTAACCCTCCTCAATGGTAACCGCTTTCATTTTTTTCTAAAAGCAAGCTCTTTATTATAATTATCTTATAATACAATTTTATAAACAATAAAAAATTTGTCAACCTTATACAAATAAAAACAATATTTTTGATTGTTTTTTATAAAAATTAGAGAATTTTTACAAAATAAAAATTACATTGGACAAACTAAACAGCTATATCTTGATTCTTACAAAGGGGGGACACCCGTCATTACCTTTATCCATACATAATAGATTGAAGGCTAGAACGAGATTTTTGAAACATTGTTATAAATTCATCTGAATCTCCAAATCGATTTATTCACATTTTATTTCAAGCTACTATAATTTTCAAACTAAGGCATAAAATACCTATCAGTCACTAAAACTATCAAAAAGAAAAGGCATTGAGACTATGTTGATAGTTCTAACACCTAACTCATAAAACCTTTTCAAAAACAGTATAACAGCTGAGTGAAAACTCTATTTTAGTAGTATTTTCATGACAAAACCTATCATATCAATATTTTCGAACATCCAATAATATGAGTTTTCCTTATTTTAAAAATGTTTATTTTGGTATCGTTTTAATACTTTTACCAATATCCAGTTAGCACTATAGTCATTTATTTCTAAGGTTCTGATAACAACAATAAGTAGGATTCTTTCATCCTTTATACTCTTAGAAAATCTCTTCGAACCACGTCAGCATCGCCTTGCTGTATATATGTGACTGATTCGTCAGTCTTATCTACAACCTCAAAACAGTGTTTTGAGAAGCCTGTGGCTAGCTTCCTAGTTTGCTCTTGGATTTTCATTGAGTATTACAGTATCTCATTTACTCTCTTTATCCGGAAAGAGGTAACCAATACCTACACAAGCTAGGACGCCTGCACCAATTACTAGACCACTTGAAATTGGCCAAAGGTCCAAAATTGCATTTGCGATGATGAAGGCAATAATCAAACACATCAGACTAGCCTTATAGTCCTTTTTCAAAAGATTCTCTAGAGTGAAAAAGAGGAACAAGCCTACCGGAATCAGGGCCCAGAGATTGACATCCAAACTTGGCCAGCCAACAGAACCAAAATACACTACTGTCGCTGCTGCTATTAAAAATACAATCCCCAATAATTTTTTCATTTCTTTATCTCCAATTTCTTTCTAGAAACTTGAACCATCTGATATCGACGCCTCACGTCCCTTACACCAATCATTATAGCAGAGGTCAGTTTCAAGAACAAGTTCTTTTGCCTATCTGGTCTCTATATCGGTCTAAGTGGTTCAATAATAGCCATAAAATAAGGAAATAGGTGAAAAACTTCCTTCCAAATAAAAAGGGCTCTATAATATTTGTAGTGGGTAAATCCCCTATGGATATTATGGAGCCTATTTTGTTGTAGAAAAAAAGTCCCATAAGATCTATAATGAAAAGCAAC
>JAWETZ010000028.1:0-30252 GCA_032480835.1 Streptococcus mitis | reverse complement strand
ACAGATGAAGAAAAAGCTAAAGTTAAGGAAGCAATTGAGGCAGTCAACCCAGGATCTAAAGTTGTAGTAGACGATAAAGGAAACGCAACAGTCACAACCTCAGAAGGTAAGACAGCAACTATTCCAGCAGCAGACGTAACTAAGTCAGCAGCAGATGCAGGTAAAGCAAATGCAGTAAACACACCAGCAGCTAAGGTAGAAGTTAAAGATCCAGCTAACTTAACAGACGCTGAGAAGAAAGCAATCGAAGACAAAGTTAAAGCTGTAAATCCAGGATCTAAAGTTGTAGTAGACGATAAAGGAAACGTAACAGTTACAACTCCAGAAGGTAAAACAGCAACCATTCCAGCAGCAGATGTAACTAAGTCAGCAGCAGACGCAGGTAAAGCAAATGCAGGAAATGGAGCAAACACACCAGCAACTAAGACAGTAGTAAAAGATCCAGCTAAGTTAACAGATGAAGAAAAAGCAAAAGTTAAGAAAGCAGTAGAGGATGTAAACCCAGGATCAACTGTAGTAGTAAATGATAAAGGTGATGTAATCGTTACTAAAGGTGATGGAACAGTATTAGTAATCCCAGAACTTGACTTAGTAATTCCAGAAGATAAATTAACTGATCCAACTCAACAAAATGGTGTGAACACACCAGCAACTAGAGTGTTAGTTGGAGATAAAGCTAAATTAACAGCTGATGAAATTGAAAAAGTTAAAGAATCAATTAAAGCAGTCAACCCAGGATCAACTGTAGTAGTAGATGATAAAGGAAACGCAACAGTTACAACTCCAGAAGGTAAGACAGCAACCATTCCAGCAGCTCAATTAGTTAAAGATGCTAAAGATGTTGCAGCTAAGAACAATGGTGAAAACATCAATGTTGACTTCGAAAAAGAAACAGTAGCAGACTTCAATAACTTAACGGATGCAGAAAAAGAAGCTGCAAAAGCTAAGATTAAAGGAGCAAATGCTGATGTAGTAGAAGTTATCTTCGACAAAGCAGGAAATGCAACTGTAATTACTAAAGATGGTAAAGTTTACACAATCGCAGCTAAAGATATCTTCAAACAACGTCCATATGTACCATCAAATGGTGGCGGCAATAACAGTGGTAACGGTAACGGAACTTCTGGCAATAACGGAGCTACTAACACTGATGCAAAAGTGGATAAAGCGAAGTTAGAAGGTGCTATTCGTCAATTAGATGAATTAATCGTTAAAGAATCAGCTAAGCTTGATGCAGAAACTGCAAAAGAAGCGAATGCATTATCAGCAGATGCTAAGAAAGTATTTGCCAATGCAGACGCAAGTCAAGCAGAAGTGGATGCAATGGTTAAACGTATCGAAGGCTTTATGGCGAAAGTTGCTTCATCAACTGATCATGCAACTCCAGCTAACGACCAAGCTGCTCAAACACCAGCTGTAGATACAGCTACTACTCAAGCAGCATCAGCACAAGCAAATGCGCGTAAAGCAGCTAAAGAATTGCCAAATACAGGTACAGCAGATTCTACTGTAGCTATGGTAGCAGCAGCCGCAAGTGCATTACTTGGTCTTGGTCTTGCAGGTCGTCGTCGTAAAGATGACGAAGAAGCTTAATTGGTAGATTGTTTGATACTTATCAGATGATAAATCCGATTTTTAAAGCTTAAACAAGTACCTCTCACAAGAAAATCTCCTAGCAGGAAAGCCTGCTAGGAGATTTTTGCATTTCAGGAAGTGGACAGCTGACTTGGTAACCAGCTAAGGGTGAAGGTTAGCTGTTCAGCTTTTAAAAGGTCTTGATGTTGAATGCTAGTTATAGAGGTATTATCTAGTCGACATTCTTTTACAAAGTTAAAATGGCTGTGGTTTTGCTCAGTATGAATATCTAGCCATTTATTTTCTTTAGCTAGGTAAATACGGAGGTGGTCAAAGAGAGGGATTCCGAGGTCGTAGCTGGGTTTACCTGGACAGGTCGGATAAAATCCGAGAGCCGACCAGATGTACCAGGCAGAGAGACTGCCATTGTCTTCATCGCCAGGATAGGCTTGCCAGCTTGGGTGAAAGGCTTTCTGACATAAGGTTTTGATAAGAAGGGCAGTGTAGTCAGGGTAGTTGCTGTAACGGAAAAGATAGGGAATGTGGAAGCTCGGCTGGTTGGAAATGGCTATTTGTCCAAAAGGAGCAGTAGCCATCTCGCTCATTTCATGAATCTCGTAACCATAGCCTGTTGTCTCAAATAGAGGAGAATCTTGACAGGTTTTCAAAAGATAGTTGCTAAAGGCTTCTTTTCCACCCATAAGTTGGATCAAGCCTGGGATGTCGTGGAGGACACCTAGGGTTACTTGGATGGCTGAACATTCGGCATAGTCTTGTCCCCAACTATAGGGAGAGAAGTCAGGGCGAAAGTTGCCTTGCTTGTCTCGCGCTCGCATGTAACTTGTCTCAGCATCAAATAGATGGCGGTAATTTTGTGAAGCAGACATGTAGGTCTCAGCTATTTCTCTTTTCCCTAGTTTTTCGGCACAGCTAGCGATACAAAAGTCACTATAGGCATAGTCTAGAGTATGACTGACGCTTTCGTGGTGGTCGGTAGAAAGGTAGCCAAGCTCTTGGTATTGGGCTAGTCCGTGACGACCATTGATGCCGAGAGGGTCGGATTTGGTGGCTGTTTCAAGCATAGCCTGGAGTAGTTCTTCTTCCAAGTCGGGAGCCATGTCCTTGCAGGCGCTATCTGCGATAATACCATCTAAAAGGGTGCCAGGCATCATGCCACGTTCATCTGGAGCCAGCCATTTTGGAAGGAAACCAGTATCGCGGTAGCTATTGAGAAAACCTTCTAAAAGGAGACGATAATGCTCTGGTATGATAAGGGCAAAGAGGGGGAAGGTGGTGCGGAAGGTATCCCAGAAGCCATTGTTGCTAAAGAGTACACCGGGTTTGACAGTACCAGTTGCCAGATCCATGTGGATGGCTTGCCCTGATTTATTAACCTCATAAAAAGTCTGTGGGAAGAGGAAGAGTCTGTAAAGGCAGTGGTCAAAGAAGGTTCGGTCAGTCTCTCCTGTCTCGATAACGTCAAAACGATGGAGGAGATTTTCCCAGTCGGCTTGGGCACTTGATTTACAGCTATCAAAGTCCTTTTGAGGTAGATTAAGCAGTGCTTGAGAAGGCGAGATGAAAGAAGTCGCTAGCTGAATCTCAGCATGGCTACTTGCTAAGTCAATTCGCCAGTCTCCGTCTTCTTGGCTGACAGCAAGAATATCCGTGTTCATTTGCAGGGCAGTGAACATCGTTAGCGAATTTTTGTTGGTTTCAGTTTTACCTTCTTGTCGCAGGGCAAGAGTCCGCTTATTTACTTGTTCTACTGTCAGTTCATCTGCTGCGTGAAGATAGAGGGAGAGGGCTTTGCCTTGCTTTTGCTCTAAGCGAATAGAAGCACCGTAGCAAGTCGGTGTAAGCTGGCTTTCAATCTGATAGCGCAGGGAGAAAATCTTCAGATAATGAGGTTGGAAAGAGGCCTTATCCATGTCATAGGAAGATTGGCGATGGAAGAGGCTGTCTCCACCCAGTTGGCCGGTGACAGGTGTCAGGAGGAGCCAAGAGTAGTCCCCGATCCAAGGACTGGGCTGGTGGGTTAATCGAATCCCCTGAAAGATGGGCAGATGCGGATCGAAAAACCAAGCTCCCTCCTGGTCACTGGTCTGGGGTACAAAGTAATTCATCCCAAAAGGTACGCCTGTGTAGGGCAGGGTATTTCCCCGAGAAAAGGCATGCTTGCTAGCAGTCCCAAAGCGGGTATCGATGGTTTCAAGTAGTGGTTTCATAGTCTTTCCTTTAGCTGTTTTTCTACATTATATCAGAAAAAGAAGGCCTTTAGAAAAGGAGTTTCAAAGATAACTATTTTGTAGAAAAATGACTATCATTTGTGTATGTATTTTCTGTCTCAAAAGCTATATACTGAAAATGAAACTTGTTTGAAAGAGGAAAGTGCACGATGATTTATTCGAAAGAAATTGTTAGAGAGTGGCTAGATGAAGTAGCAGAGCGGGCCAAGAACCATCCAGAGTGGGTGGATGTCTTTGAGCGTTGCTATACAGATACCTTGGACAATACGGTTGAGATCCTAGAAGACGGTTCAACTTTTGTCTTGACTGGGGATATTCCTGCCATGTGGCTTCGAGATTCGACAGCCCAACTCAGACCCTACCTGCATGTGGCTAAAAGAGATCCCCTCCTGCGCCAGACCATTGCAGGTTTGGTCAAGCGTCAGATGACCTTGGTGCTCAAAGATCCTTATGCCAACTCATTTAACATTGAGGAAAACTGGAAGGGTCACCATGAGACTGACCAAACAGACCTTAATGGCTGGATTTGGGAGCGCAAGTACGAGGTGGACTCGCTTTGTTATCCTTTGCAGCTGGCTTATCTCCTTTGGAAAGAGACTGGTGAGACCAGTCAGTTTGATGAGACTTTTGTTGCAGCGACTAAGGAGATTCTCCATCTGTGGACAGTGGAACAAGACCACAAGAACTCTCCTTATCGTTTTGTCCGTGATACGGACCGCAAGGAAGACACCTTGGTAAATGATGGCTTTGGACCTGATTTTGCAGTGACTGGTATGACTTGGTCAGCCTTCCGTCCAAGTGATGATTGCTGCCAGTATAGCTACTTGATTCCGTCCAATATGTTTGCAGTAGTAGTCTTGGGTTACGTGCAAGAAATCTTTGCAGAACTAGACCTAGCTGATAGCGAGAGTATTATTGCTGATGCCAAGCGCCTCCAGTCTGAAATCCAAGAAGGAATTGAAAACTACGCCTACACCACCAACAGCAAGGGCGAAAAGATTTATGCCTTTGAAGTGGATGGTCTAGGAAATGCTAGCATCATGGATGATCCAAACGTACCAAGTTTGTTGGCGGCGCCTTATCTGGGCTACTGCGATGTCAACGATGAAGTGTATCAAGCAACTCGTCGTACCATTCTGAGCCCTGAAAATCCATACTTCTACCAAGGAGAATACGCTAGCGGTCTCGGAAGTTCTCATACCTTCTATCGCTATATCTGGCCAATCGCCCTTTCTATCCAAGGCTTGACAGCTACAGATAAAGCTGAGAAAAAATTCTTGCTAGATCAGCTGGTTGCCTGCGATGGTGGGACAGGTGTCATGCATGAAAGCTTCCACGTGGATGACCCAACACTCTACTCTCGTGAATGGTTCTCCTGGGCTAACATGATGTTCTGCGAGTTAGTTTTGGATTACTTGGATATCCGTTAAGGAGCGCGCTTTAGCTTCACTGATTCTTGTTAGAATCACACCTTTACATTTAAAACGTTAAAATTTAAATTTAGAATGAGGTTTTACTTCATGGAAAATGTTGTTGTACATATTATCTCACATAGTCACTGGGACCGTGAGTGGTACTTGCCTTTTGAAAGCCACCGTATGCAGTTGGTGGAATTGTTTGATAATCTCTTTGATCTCTTTGAAAATGATCCTGAGTTCAAGAGTTTCCATTTAGATGGACAAACTATTGTCCTTGATGACTACTTGGAGATTCGTCCTGAAAATCGTGACAAGGTTCAACGCTACATTGACGAGGGCAAACTTAAAATTGGTCCCTTTTACATCTTGCAGGATGACTACTTAATTTCAAGTGAAGCCAATGTCCGCAATACTCTTATCGGTCAGCAGGAGGCTGCAAAATGGGGCAAATCAACCCAGATTGGTTACTTCCCAGATACCTTTGGAAATATGGGACAAGCGCCTCAAATCCTTCAAAAATCAGGCATTCACGTGGCAGCCTTTGGTCGTGGTGTCAAGCCGATTGGATTTGACAACCAAGTTCTTGAAGATGAGCAATTTACTTCTCAATTTTCAGAAATGTACTGGCAGGGTGCGGATGGTAGTCGTGTCCTCGGTATCCTCTTTGCCAATTGGTATAGTAACGGGAATGAAATTCCAGTTGATAAAGATGAGGCCTTGACCTTCTGGAAACAAAAATTGTCAGATGTGCGTGACTACGCTTCGACCAACCAATGGTTGATGATGAACGGATGTGATCACCAACCTGTACAGAAAAATCTGAGCGAAGCCATTCGTGTGGCAAATGAACTCTTCCCAGATGTGACCTTTGTGCACAGTTCTTTTGATGAATATGTTCAAGCTGTGGAAGGTGCGCTTCCAGAGCAGTTATCAACGGTTACAGGTGAGTTGACCAGTCAGGAAACAGACGGTTGGTACACACTTGCCAACACTTCTTCATCTCGTATTTATCTCAAACAAGCCTTCCAAGAAAATAGCAACCTCCTAGAGCAAGTTGTAGAACCCTTGACTATTATTACTGGGGGTCATAACCACAAGGACCAGTTGACCTATGCTTGGAAAACACTTTTACAAAATGCACCCCATGATAGTATCTGTGGCTGTAGCGTGGATGAAGTTCACCGCGAGATGGAAACACGTTTTGCCAAGGTCAACCAAGTCGGAAACTTTGTCAAGACCAACTTGCTCAACGAGTGGAAGGGTAAAATCGCTACAGCTAAGGCTCAAAGTGATTACCTCTTTACGGTTATTAACACAGGCCTGCATGATAAGGTCGATACTGTTAGCACAGTGATTGATGTGGCGACTTGTGATTTTAAGGAATTGCACCCAACAGAAGGTTACAAGAAGATGGCTGCTCTTACCTTGCCAAGTTATCGTGTGGAGGACTTGGATGGTCGTCCTGTAGAGGCTAAAATCGAAGATTTGGGAGCTAATTTTGAGTATGATTTACCAAAAGACAAGTTCCGCCAAGCTCGTATCGCTCGTCAAGTGCGCGTGACCATTCCAGTTCATCTGGCACCTCTTTCTTGGAGCACCTTCCAATTACTGGAAGGAGAACAAGAACACCGTGACGGTATTTACCAAAATGGAGTAATTGATACGCCATTTGTAACGGTGAGTGTGGATGACAATATCACAGTTTATGACAAGACAACTCATGAAGCTTACGAAGACTTTATCCGCTTTGAGGACCGTGGGGATATCGGAAACGAGTATATCTATTTCCAACCAAAAGGAACAGAGCCCATCTATGCAGAGTTTAAGGGCTACGAGGTCTTGGAAAACACAGCTCGCTATGCTAAGATTTTGCTCAAACATGAATTGACCGTGCCAGTCAGTGCCGATGAAAAACTAGAAGAAGAGCAAAAAGGCATCATCGAGTTTATGAAGCGTGAGGCTGGACGTTCAGAAGAATTGACAAGCATTCCTCTTGAAACTGAGTTGACTGTCTTTGTTGACAATCCACAGATTCGCTTTAAGACTCGCTTTACTAATACTGCCAAAGACCACCGTATCCGTCTCTTGGTCAAGACTCATAACACGCGTCCAAGCAATGATTCTGAAAGCATCTATGAAGTGGTGACACGACCAAACAAACCAGCAGCTTCATGGGAAAATTCTGAAAATCCTCAACACCAACAAGCCTTCGTTAGTCTGTATGACGATGAAAAAGGTGTGACTGTATCTAACAAGGGATTGAATGAATACGAAATCCTTGGAGACGACACCATTGCAGTGACTATTTTGCGTGCATCAGGTGAGTTGGGTGACTGGGGCTACTTCCCAACACCAGAGGCACAATGCTTGCGTGAGTTTGAAGTCGAATTCGCGATTGAATGCCACCAAGTCCAAGAACGCTTTTCAGCCTTCCGTCGTGCCAAAGCCTTTCAAACACTATTTACCAGCCTTCAGATTGCTAAACAAGAAGGAAGTGTTGCTGCGACTGGTAGTCTCTTGAGTCATTCTGTTCTCAGTGTACCGCAAATCTGTCCGACAGCTTTTAAGGTAGCTGAAAATGAAGAAGGCTATGTTCTTCGTTACTACAATATGTGTAATGAAAATGTACGTGTACCGGAAAGTCAACATCTCTTCCTTGACCTACTTGAACGACCATACCCAGTTCATAGAGGCCTCATTGCACCGCAAGAGATTCGTACAGAATTCATCAAAAAAGAAGAAATTTAATTTCAAAAAGTAAACATAAAAAGAAAGGAGGGGCGAAAAGGTGAGAACTAACTACTGATTCGCCCCTTTTTATGGTAAAAACAATGACCATTGCAACGATTGATATCGGAGGGACTGGGGTTAAGTTTGCTAGTCTGACTCCTGATGGGAAAATATTGGATAAGATAAGCATTCCAACGCCTGAAAGCTTGGAGGAATTACTAGCTTGGTTAGACCAGCGCTTGTCAGAACAGGATTATAGCGGGATTGCTATGAGTGTTCCAGGTGCGGTCAATCAAGAGATAGGTGTGATTGATGGCTTCAGTGCGGTGCCTTATATCCACGGATTTTCTTGGTATGAGGCGCTTAGCTCCTATCAGATTCCTGTCCATCTTGAAAATGATGCCAACTGCGTTGGACTCAGTGAATTACTGGCTCATCCAGAATTTGAAAATGCAGCCTGTGTCGTGATTGGGACAGGGATTGGCGGAGCTATGATTATCAATGGTAGACTTCATCGAGGTCGCCATGGCTTGGGGGGAGAGCTTGGCTACATGACAACCATTGAACCAGCAGAAAAGCTCAACAACTGGTCGCAACTAGCGTCAACTGGGAATATGGTACGATACGTGATTGAAAAATCTGGTCAGACTGACTGGGACGGTCGCAAGATTTATCAAGAGGCTGCAGCTGGTAATACCCTTTGCCAAGAAGCTATTGAGCGCATGAACCGCAATTTGGCGCAAGGCTTGCTCAATATTCAGTATCTCATCGATCCAGATGTCATCAGTCTGGGAGGCTCTATCAGCCAAAACCCGGATTTTATATCAGGGGTCAAAAAAGCTGTCGATGACTTTGTCGATACCTACGAAGAATACACGATTGCACCTGTTATTCAAGCCTGCACCTATCACGCAGATGCCAATCTCTACGGTGCCCTTGTCAATTGGCTACAGGAGGAAAATCAATGGTAAGATTTACAGGACTTAGTCCCAAACAAACTCAGGCTATCGACTTGCTGACAAAGCATATCTCTTTACCAGATGTGGAAGTGGCAGTCGCTCAGTCTGACCAAGCGTCTATCTCTATTAAGGGTGAAAGTGGACGCTATAACCTGACTTATGACAAACCCCACCAATTCTATCGCGCCTTATCCTTGTTGGTAGCAGCTCTAGCAGAAGCTGACAAAGTAGCGATTGAGGAACAGGCGGCTTACGAGGATCTAGCTTACATGGCAGACTGTTCGCGAAATGCGGTGCTGAATGTAGCCTCTGCCAAGCAGATGATTGAAGTCTTGGCTCTCATGGGCTACTCAACCTTTGAGCTTTACATGGAAGACACCTACCAGATTGAAGGGCAGCCTTACTTTGGCTATTTCCGTGGAGCCTACTCAGCTGAGGAATTGCAGGAAATCGAAGCCTATGCCCAGCAGTTTGATATGACCTTTGTGCCTTGTATCCAGACCTTGGCTCACTTATCATCCTTTGTCAAATGGGGTGTTAAGGAAGTGCAGGAGCTCCGTGATGTAGAGGACATTCTCCTTATTGGTGAAGAAAAGGTGTATGACCTGATTGATGGCATGTTTGCCACTCTATCTAAACTGAGGACTCGCAAGGTCAATATCGGGATGGACGAAGCCCACTTGGTTGGTTTGGGACGCTATCTCATCTTAAACGGTGTTGTGGATCGTAGTCTCCTCATGTGCCAACACTTGGAGCGCGTGCTGGATATTGCAGACAAATATGGTTTCCACTGCCAAATGTGGAGCGATATGTTCTTCAAACTTATGTCAGCAGATGGCCAGTACGACCGTGATGTGGAAATTCCAGAAGAAACTCGTGTCTACCTAGATCGTCTCAAAGACCGTGTAACCTTGGTTTACTGGGATTACTACCAGGATAGCGAGGAAAAATATAACCGCAACTTCCGAAACCATCACAAGATTAGCCATGACCTTGCCTTTGCAGGTGGAGCTTGGAAGTGGATTGGTTTCACACCCAACAACCATTTCAGCCGTCTCATCGCTCTTGAAGCCAATAAAGCCTGTCGTGCTAATGACATCAAAGAAGTCATCGTGACGGGTTGGGGGGACAATGGTGGGGAAACAGCCCAGTTTTCTATCCTACCAAGCTTGCAAATCTGGGCAGAACTCAGCTACCGCAATGACCTAGACAGTTTGTCTGCTCACTTCAAGACCAATACAGGTCTATCCGTTGAGGATTTCATGCAGATCGACCTAGCCAACCTCTTGCCAGATTTACCAGGCAATCTCAGTGGCATCAACCCTAACCGCTATGTCTTTTATCAGGATGTTCTCTGTCCAATTCTTGACCAGCACATGACACCTGAACAGGACAAACCGCACTTCGCTCAGGCAGCCGAGACGCTTGCTAAAATCAAAGAAAAAGCGGGAAACTATGCTTATCTCTTTGAAACTCAGGCTCAGTTGAACCAGATTTTAAGCAGTAAAGTCGATGTGGGACGACGTATTCGTAAAGCCTATCAAGAAGGTGATAGAGAAAATCTAAAAGAAATCGTCAGACAAGAATTACCAGAACTTAGAGGCCAGATTGAACACTTCCATGCCCTCTTTAGCCACCAATGGTTGAAAGAAAACAAGGTCTTTGGCTTGGATACAGTTGACATCCGTATGGGCGGACTCTTGCAACGCATCAAACGAGCAGAAAGTCGTATCGAGGCTTATCTATCTGGTCAGATTGACCGCATCGACGAGCTAGAAGTGGAACTCTTACCATTTACGGACTTCTACGCAGACAAAGACTTCGCAGCTACAACAGCCAACCAGTGGCATACTATTGCGACAGCTTCAACGATTTATACGACCTAAAAACAAGAACAGTGTCCCTTGTTCAGAGTGTTTCTCGTGAAACATCCCTTTCTTCAAAAGTACTCCACATAAAATAATTTGTGGAGTTTTTTCTATAATTAGTAGTTTAACCTAACCTGCAAATAGGAGTATACTAATAATGTAATCGTTATCAAAAGTCTAAAAAGGAATTTTTAGATGGATATCAAAATAAAAAAGGGAGGAAATTATGAATAAGTTTTCAAAAACCTTGAGAGACAACTGGATCTTTCTCTTGATGGTTTTGCCAGGGGCACTCTGGTTGATTCTATTCTTCTACATTCCAGTATTTGGGAACGTGGTTGCCTTCAAAGACTACCACATGACCAGTAATGGTTTCATAGATAGTATCATGAATAGTAAGTGGGTTGGACTAGATAATTTCAGATTCTTATTTAGTTCAAAAGACGCCTTTATTATCACACGAAATACTGTCCTCTACAATCTCGGCTTTATCTTTATTGGTTTGATTGTATCTGTAGGGATTGCCATCATCCTCAGTGAACTCCGTTCTAAGAGAATGGTTAAGATCTTCCAAACTTCTATGTTGTTCCCTTACTTCTTGTCTTGGGTTATCATCAGTTTCTTTACAGATGCCTTCCTAAACATTGATAAAGGGGTCTTTAACCATTTATTGGAAACTCTTGGTCTCAAAGAAATCAATTTCTACGCTGACTTGGGTATCTGGCCATATCTCCTACTTTTCCTAGGTATCTGGAAAGGCTTTGGATATAGCAGTGTCATGTACTATGCGACCATCATGGGAATTGATCCAACCTACTACGAAGCAGCAACAGTGGACGGGGCTAGCAAATGGCAACGTATTCGCAACGTAACCATTCCGCAGTTGACACCATTGGTAACCGTATTGACCATCCTTGCAGTCGGAAATATCTTCCGTGCAGACTTCGGTCTCTTCTACCAAATCCCACACAATGCTGGTCAGCTTTACAACGTAACCAACGTCTTGGACGTTTATGTATATAATGGTTTGACTCAGACAGCGGATATCGGGATGGCTTCAGCGGCAGGTCTCTATCAATCAGTTGTTGGCTTGATTCTGGTTATCTTATCAAACTTACTTGCAAGACGAGTTGATCCAAACTCAGCCTTGTTCTAGAAAGGAGGAGAATATGGCAGAAAAGAAAATTAAAAAAGAAAAAATTGATAATGTCGGCATTCACTCCTTCAGTAAGAAAGCAGATATCTTCTTCAGTACCATTTCTGGTTTGATCGCCCTCTCTTGTATCCTACCCTTTGTATTCGTTATCGTTATTTCGGTGACAGATGAAAAGAGTATCCTCCAAAATGGCTATAGCTTCTTCCCATCCCAATTTGGCCTAGACGGTTTTGAGTTCTTGGCACAGTTTAAGGATAAAATTCTCCAAGCCCTCTTCATCTCAGTCTTTGTAACAGTGGTGGGGACTATCACAAACGTTTTTATCACAACAACTTATGCCTACGCTATTTCACGGACAACCTTTAAGTATCGCAGATTCTTTACGATTTTTGCCCTTCTTAGTATGTTGTTCAACGCTGGTTTGGTACCGGGCTATATTGTGGTCACTCGTTTACTTCAACTTGGTGATACAGTTTGGGCCTTGATTGTTCCAATGCTTCTCTCACCATTTAACATCATCTTGATGCGTTCCTTCTTCAAGAAGACTATCCCAGAAGCCATTCTTGAATCCGCTCGTATCGATGGTGCCAGTGAAGCCCGGATCTTCTTCCAAATCTGTTTGCCATTGTCACTACCAGGTATCGCAACCATCACGCTCTTGACAGCACTTGGTTTCTGGAATGACTGGTTCAACGCCCTTCTTTATATCAAGAGTGACAACTTGTATCCATTGCAATATTTGCTTATGCAAATCCAACAAAATATGGACTACATCGCCAAAGCAGTCGGCCTATCTGGTCAACTGGGAGTTGCTCTTCCAAAAGAAACAGGACGTATGGCCATGGTTGTGGTCGCAACCCTTCCAATCGCGATTCTATATCCATTCTTCCAACGCTACTTTGTAAAAGGTTTGACTATCGGTGGTGTGAAAGAATAGTGCTTGTTGAGAAAAAAATTTCTCGTTTCCAAACTTCCCTTGAGTGAAGTTAAGATCATTACATTGTTTATAAGTTTAAAAATAAAAAAAGGAGTTTTTGTCATGAAAAACTGGAAAAAATATGCTTTTGCATCTGCTAGCGTAGTCGCTTTGGCTGCTGGTCTCGCTGCTTGTGGAAACCTTTCAGGTAACAAAAAAGCTGCTGACTCAGCTTCAGGTGAAAAACCTGTTATCAAAATGTACCAAATCGGGGACAAACCAGATAACTTGGATGAATTGCTAGAAAATGCCAACAAAATCATCGGTGAAAAAGTTGGTGCTAAATTGGATATCCAATATCTTGGATGGGGCGACTATGATAAGAAAATGTCAGTTATCACATCATCTGGTGAAAACTATGATATCGCCTTTGCATCTAACTATGTTGTAAATGCTCAAAAAGGTGCCTATGCAGACTTGACTGACTTGTACAAGAAAGAAGGGGCAGAACTTTACAAAGCACTTGACCCAGCTTACATCAAAGGTAACAGCATTAACGGTAAAATTTACGCAGTTCCAGTTGCAGCCAACGTTGCATCATCTCAAAACTTCGCCTTCAACGGAACACTTCTTGCTAAATACGGTATCGATATTTCAGGTGTCACTTCATACGAAACACTTGAACCAGTCTTGAAACAAATCAAAGAAAAAGCTCCAGATGTAGTGCCATTTGCGGTTACTAAGAACTTCATCCCATCTGATAACTTTGACTACCCAGTTCCAAATGGACTTCCATTCGTTATTGACCTTGAAGGGGACACTACTAAGATTGTAAACCGTTACGAAGTACCTCGTTTCAAAGAACACTTGAAGACTCTTCACAAATTCTATGAAGCTGGCTACATTCCAAAAGACGTAGCAACAAGCGATACTTCATTTGACCTTCAACAAGATACTTGGTTCGTTCGTGAAGAAACAGTAGGACCAGCTGACTACGGTAACAGCTTGCTTTCACGTGTTGCTAACAAAGATATCCAAATCAAACCAATCACTAACTTCATCAAGAAAAACCAAACAACACAAGTTGCTAACTTTGTCATCTCAAATAACTCTAAGAACAAAGAAAAATCAATGGAAGTGTTGAACCTCTTGAACACTAACCCAGAACTCTTGAATGGTCTTGTTTATGGTCCAGAAGGCAAGAACTGGGAAAAAATTTCAGGTAAAGAAAACCGTGTTCGCGTTCTTGATGGCTACAAAGGAAACACTCACATGGGTGGATGGAACACTGGTAACAACTGGATTCTTTACATCAACGAAAACGTTACAGACCAACAAATCGAAGATTCTAAGAAACAATTGGCAGAAGCTAAAGAATCTCCAGCGCTTGGATTCATTTTTAACACTGACAGTGTGAAATCTGAAATCTCAGCAATCTCTAACACAATGCAACAATTCGATACAGCTATCAACACTGGTACTGTAGACCCAGACAAAGCTATTCCAGAATTGATGGAAAAATTGAAATCTGAAGGTGCTTACGAAAAAGTATTGAACGAAATGCAAAAACAATACGATGAATTCTTGAAAAACAAAAAATCATAAGATCAATTGATTTTGTGTATTCATTCCTAATTCCTAAAAACTGAATCACTGTTTTCCTCAGGCTTATCTGGGGGAGGCAGTGATTTTTTGAAATAAGGGCATAGATATCTATCTTTTTCTTATCCCTATTTAACCATTCAGGAAATCTCAAGCACTATTTAGGATTTAGAGTAAGGATTTGGGGGAATATGGCTTATATTAGAGATGTCTCGAGTTTACAAAGGAGAGTTCAAATGAAAAAGTATCAACTTCTATTCAAAATAAGTGCAGTCTTCTCTTACCTATTTTTCGTATTTGGTCTTTCTCAGCTGACGCTTATCGTCCAAAACTATTGGCAACTTTCTTCTCAGATAGGTAATTTATTCTGGATTCAAAATATCTTGAGTTTACTTTTTATTGGAGTCATGATTGTGGTTCTTGTTAAGACAGGCCATGGTTATCTCTTTCGCATTCCAAGAAAAAAATGGCTTTGGTCTTCGATTTTGATAGTATTAGTGGTAGTGCTCCAGATCTCTTTTAACGTTCAGACAGTTAAACATGTTCAGTCAACTGCTGAAGGTTGGGCTGTATTGATCGGTTATAGTGGGACCAACTTTGCAGAGCTAGGTATTTATATAGCCCTGTTCTTTCTGGTTCCACTGATGGGAAGAGTTAATCTATAGAGGATTACTGCAACACGCTTTCTTTAAGCATTCGCGATTTGGTCTTGATTTGCTTCTTCCGACAATTTTATTTGCTCTTCCTCATTTTTCAAGCCTGCCTAGTTTGTTAGATATCTTCGTCTTTGCAACATCTGGCATCATCTTTGCTAGTTTGACCCGCTATACCAAGAGCATTTATCCTTCCTATGCGGTGCATGTGATCAATAATATTTTCGCAACATTACCATTTTTGCTGACTTTTTTACATAGGATGTTTGGGTAAAATACTGACAGACGAGTTAGGAATTATAGTTTTTTCAATTTATAAGCGAGTTTCAGGAGGTAAATGAGTATGACACCATTAAAATGGTTTGCAGGAGGAAGCGAAAGACGTTGTGAAGCCCTGACGATCATAAATCATCTATTGGAAGATATAAAGGATACGCCTCAACTTGTTCCTTTGGAAAATCAGTTAGTGATTTATAAAAGACGATTAAAGGACGATGGGACCTCTGTTCCATTTATTCTAAGCCAAATGAACACTGATATCTCACGTGTGTTGATTGACCATAAGCTGACTTTGTCAGAAAGTCAAGCCGAGCAGATAAAGAAATTAAGAGAATTATCGGCGATTCGCTATGGTTACTAATGAAATGCAGGGATAAATCCCTTTCTACAATTTCCAGTCAAATAAATTGCATTCGTTTTCTTAAGCAGGTATACTAGTATGGATAAATAAAAAATTTAGAAAATTTAAGAATAGAAAAGAGAACAAATCTTATGGCAAAAGATATTCGTGTCTTACTTTACTACCTTTATACTCCAATTGAAAATGCAGAGCAATTTGCTGCAGACCACTTGGCTTTCTGTAAATCAATCGGTCTTAAAGGCCGTATCCTAGTCGCTGACGAGGGAATTAACGGAACAGTTTCAGGTGACTATGAAACAACTCAAAAATACATGGACTACGTGCACAGCCTCCCAGGTATGGAAGACCTCTGGTTCAAGATTGACGAAGAAAATGAACAAGCCTTCAAGAAGATGTTTGTTCGCTACAAGAAAGAAATTGTCCACCTTGGTTTGGAAGACAACGACTTTGACAACGACATCAACCCACTTGAAACAACAGGTGCTTACTTGTCTCCAAAAGAGTTCAAAGAAGCTCTTCTTGACGAAGATACAGTCGTTCTTGACACACGTAACGACTATGAGTACGACCTAGGACATTTCCGTGGAGCTATCCGCCCAGACATCCGCAACTTCCGTGAGTTGCCACAATGGGTTCGTGATAACAAGGAAAAATTCATGGATAAGCGTGTCGTGGTTTACTGTACAGGTGGCGTTCGCTGTGAGAAATTCTCAGGTTGGATGGTTCGTGAAGGCTACAAAGATGTTGGCCAATTGCACGGAGGAATCGCAACTTACGGTAAAGACCCAGAAGTTCAAGGTGAGCTTTGGGATGGGAAAATGTATGTCTTTGACGAGCGTATCGCCGTAGATGTTAACCATGTCAACCCAACCATCGTAGGGAAAGACTGGTTTGATGGAACACCATGTGAACGTTATGTCAACTGTGGAAATCCATTCTGTAACCGTCGTATCTTGACATCAGAAGAAAATGAAGACAAGTACCTTCGTGGATGCTCACACGAGTGCCGTGTTCACCCACGTAACCGCTATGTTTCAGAAAATGAATTGACACAAGCTGAAGTTGTCGAGCGCCTAGCCGCTATCGGTGAAAGCTTGGATCAAGCAGCTACTGTATAAGATTAAACAGTCCTTAGGGGCTGTTTTTCTATGCTTTTTACTCAAAAATCTAAAGTTTGTTTCTGTATCTTTCAGAAAAATAAGGTATACTATATGTAAACGATTTCAAAGGAGTCCAGTTATGACGAAAACATTTTTTATTCTAAATAAACAGAGTATTTTAGGAGAACAGGAAATTTTGACTGCCAAGTCTATCTTGGCCTTGGTAGATGGTTTGGAGTCGCATAGCTATGATGCTGTCTATCTCCGTCAGCCTCTTAATCGTCTCGAGTATATCGAGTGTGCGATAGTGGGGCAATCGCAATTTCTCTTTAAGGTCAGTTATGCTGATGGTCAAAAGGCCTATCGTGTCTATCTTCCTGACCTACTCACAAAGACAGACTGGCAGATTATCAAAGCATTTTTAGATGCCCTGCTTGCTTACACAGGAACTGAGATTGAGGGGCTCGATGGTTTTGACTTTGAAGCTTATTTCCAAGCAGGTATTCAAGCTCATATGGCAGACACTGCAGCCCGCTTTACGATTTGCCAAGGAATTTTTAACCCTGTTTTCTTTGGTCATGAAGACTTGAAAAGCTTTTTAGAGGAAGATGGTTTGGCTCAGTTTGAAGCGCGTGTGCGTGCGGTTCAAGAGACAGATGCCTACTTTGCAAGAGTTTCCTTCTATCAGGATGGAGAAGGGCAAGTGCATGGCGTTTACCATCTGGCGCAAGGAGTCAAGACAGTTTTGCCGAGAGAACCATTTGTTCCTGCAGCCTATATTGAGCAATTGCTGGATAAGGAAGTCCAGTGGGAGATTGACTTGGTTCAAATCACAGGAGATGGCTCTAAACCAGAAGACTATGAAGCTATCGCTCGCTTGAACTATGCAAAATTCCTAGAGTCACTACCATCAGCATCTTACTACCAACTAGACGCCAATCAATTAGAAGTGCAACCCATCTTAGACAAAGATTTTAAAACATTAGCACAAGAAGAGTAAAGCAGAAGCAGGTCAATCGACTTGCTTTTTGATATATAAAAAATCCTGCCATGAAAGACAGGATTGAAGTTTAAAGAAAGGCCAAGATACGGAGATAATCCCCAATCAGCGCCACTTCAGCTACAAAGAAGAGGAGGATGATAACTCCGTTCACAAGGACAGACAAGAATAACTGATAGAAGGAGTCGGTTTCACTTGCTTGACTAGGTCTTGTAATGATATGGAGGCTAGCAAGTAGAATGATTCCAATGCTAATCACACACAAGAGGGCTGTAAATCGTAGGCTGTCAAAGAAGGCAAAGAAACTAGCAATAGCAGTGAGGAAGATTGGAATTGCCAAGAGTTGACTATACTGTTGGAGAACCTTTTCTAGCGTCCAGTCTTTTTCTTGGTAGATAAATCGTCTCACAACGAAACTACCCAAGAGGAATGAAAAGAAGAAGAGTGTTGTTGCTACTAGGATAGAAATAATCGAAAAGAGATTTAATGATGCAAATTGTTCAGGGAAGTGATTATGCATAGTTGCTATATGTCCATAGTAAGCATGTTTGATGTGGTAGATACTAAAGAAAAAGGAAGACGCAGAAAACAGAATGAGCAAGAGAATGGCTGTATAACTGTGTGTACTACTTGTTTCAAGCTTGCTTGTAGGAGATTTGATTGCTTCCGCTAGCCAAGACCAAAAATCAAGCGCTTGCTCTTTCCATCTATCCGTAGATTTTGGAGCTTGGTCGGGGATATAAGGACTTTCTAAGGATTGACTGATAAGAAGTGGCTCTTTCGTGGTTGTTTTTTTCTGAGGAAGTGCTTCTTGGTTCTCTTCAGCTATAGTGACTTTTTCTGTTTCTTTAGAAAGGTCTTGCTTTTCTTCTATTTCTGTTTTCGCTTCACTGTCTTCAGGTGTTTCAACTTTCTCTTCTTGCTGGTTTTCAAGTTTGACTTCAGCTTGAGAGACTTCCTCCTCTACTTGAGTATTTTTTTCAATTGGTGTATCGGGATCGGCTATCGTTTCGTCAGCCTTGTCTGCAAGATCTTGGGGTTGTTCTTCAGGCTTGTTCTTGCTTGTTGTTTTTACAAAATCATTACTTTCAAACCATTCTTGTTTCATGGTAGAACCTCCTTTTTAGTGGGTTATGTGTCATAGTGGTCGATATAAATAGGTTTATTAAGGTCTGTTAGCTGTAGTTTCAAGACTAATATAATCATCAGCCTTAGCGATGAGTTGACCTTTTGCATCAGTTTTTTCAGTTTTGTAAGGGTTGCTTAATTCGTTGGGGTGGCGTTGACTCTCATCTCTCGATAACTGATAAATAGGACCATGGTGACTCGAGAGGTCTAAGTTAATTTCTTGGCTTTCTTTTTGAGTTAGCATGATACTCAGCGCATTTTTAGAAGATAGTTCTACTTTACCATATACTTTAATATTTTCAGCGTGGAAGTGATTCTCTGTTGACTCTAGCTGACTATCTGTAAGGTCTGTATCAAAGATATTAATGATATTGGGTGTCGTGAATTTGCTGTTTTTGATACGACTTCCTTCAATTCGGAGGATATAGCTGTTTGTATTGAGGGTCGCATTTTCAAGAGTGGCATTAGTGATACTGGTTTGACCGCGATTGGTTGAGACGTTGATTCCTTTTAGACTTCTTCCTTTTGGAACTTGTAGAATAACTTCTTCAAAACGACGAGAGTAGCTACTTGCGATATGGAGAATACCGCCAATTCCAGAAGAGAGAAATGGAGTTTCAGAAAGTTTCTTATCAGTGAGGCTCAGAGTTTTGTCGTTTTGATTTGTGATAAGATCATGGTGAGCAGAAAGAGATGGATGGTAAGAAATGTGGATTTGATCATCGAAAGAGTCTGTGATGGTCAGAGCGTGCTGGTGGAGAGTGATCTCTAAATTTTCGACTTCCTTGCCAAAGGTCAACTCTTCCATCCGACTATCATAGACAGGCTCCTTGGACATAGCAAGTAGGCTCTTGATCCCGTCAGATTGGATACCTACAAAGAGCAGGATAAATCCGACAACGGTAGTCACCACACCAAAAATGAGAAATCCTCTTGTCAATTTACGCATGCTGGTCACCTCTCTTTCCTTTTTTAAGAACAAATTGCACCAGGCGAACAATGAGTAGGCCGAAGAAGCGAGCTACATAGGAAATACCTAATAAAACCAGCGAAGAAGCACCGATAGCTAGTAAACCAGAACCAAAAATCAAGATAAAGGCTGATTTGGCTTGGGCTAAGATAGTAAAACTTTCAACTAAAAATAGGAATCCGCCAATGATACCAAGTATGGAAATCGCAAAGAAAGCCAGAATGACAGTCAAAGCTGCCACAAGGATTCCGAACAGGGCCACGAGGATGGCGATTCCCAGAGGAATACCGATGGGTGCTGCAAGGAGAGCTAACAAGGCGATATGCAAAATTTGTCGGTTATTTTTTTGAGCGGGTGCCTCATTGATTTTTTTATCGAGAAGATTAGATAGGACTTCGTGAGCTGCTTCCTTAGGAGTTCCCAAGCTAGCGATGAGTTCTTCTTCTCCTTCGACTCCAGCATCGTCAAAGAGTTCCCTGAAATAGTCCATGGCTTCAATTTGGTCAGCCTGAGGCAGTTTTTTGAGATAAAGTTCTAGCTGAGTCAGGTATTCAGTTCTTGTCATGGCGGATACTCCCTTCTATGATGCCATTGATGGTGTCTGTATAGAGTGCCCATTCATCTTTTAGGGTCACGAGCTGTTCTATACCACCATTTGTCAAGGAGTAGTATTTGCGCATGCGACCTTGGAACTCTCTAGAATAGGTTGTCAGAAAGCTATTGCCTTCCAATTTTTTTAGGATAGGATAGAGTGTAGATTCTTTGATATTAGCGATCAGCTTAATGGTTTGGCTAATCTCATAACCATAAGAATCATCCTGCTCCAGTACGGCCAAGATGAGAAATTCAATCAAGGCAGAAGATGTTGGAAAGTACATGGGGAACCTCCTTTTCTAATGTGTAAGATTTTTATATATAATTTTTCTACACATACATTGTACATCTAAAAGAAAGCCCTGTCAAGAGAAATGTGTAAAATTTTTATATATAAAAAACTTCTAGGAAAAACTAGAAGTTTAAAGGATTTTATCAGCTCTGTCCACTGTAAAGAGGGCTACAGTCATCAGGATATCGACGAGCAAGAGGGCAGCTACAGCTGGCACCCAAGAATGGAACAGGTCAAAACTGTAACCAAAGAGAGTCGGTCCAAAGGCTGCTAGGATATAGCCTCCTGTTTGAGATAGACCAGATAATTGGGCTGTCTTTTCAGGGGCGCTTGTCTTGAGTGAAAAGTTGACCATGAGATAAGGGAAGAGGGCACTGGTTGCGGTTCCGATGAGGAGATGGATAGCAAGCCAGTAAATGAAATTATTGATTGGGAAGAAGAGCATGGAAATGCCGACCACACCAGCTAGTGAAACCAGAGTGAGCATGAGCTGACGGTTGCGAGTAGATAAACTAGTTGTCAAGCTTGGGATAGTCATTGAAAAAGGAATGCTAATCAGAGAGAAGATAGAAGTCAGTAAGCCTGCTTCGTGACTGGATAGGCCTGCATGGATGGCCATGGTAGGTAACCAAGTCATAGCAGTGTAAAAGAGCAAGGATTGAAAACCTGCAAAGACAATAACTGCCCAGACCTGTTTATTACGCATGACCTTTGTTTGGCTTTTTTGTTTGGTTTGTGGAGCCAGTCTGTGATTATAGCGGTGATTTGGGAGCCAGACCCAAAAAGTTGCTAGACAGAGCAAAGTGAGGAGGATGATAAGTCCTTTCCAAGAACTGGCTTGTGTAATGGGCACAGCTAGATAGGAAGCCAGAGCTGTTGCAATCCCCATAGATGTTACATATAAGGTGGTCAGAAAACCAATTTTCTTTGGCTGATTGGCTTGGATAAGACTAGGAAGCAGAACGTTGATGACTGCGATACTTGCCCCAACCATCAAGGTTCCTAGATAGAGCAGGGGCAGATTGATTAGTCGAATGAGAGAACCGATAGTCAAGAAGAAGAGACTATAGGTGAAGAGATGCTCCAAGCCGATTTTCTGAGCCAGTCGGGTAGAAAATAGCGAGAAGAGGGTAAACATGAGGAGGGGAAGGCTGGTCAAGACACCCAGTGAACTAACTTCTACCCCCAGACCTTGCGAAATATCTCCCAAAATAATGGGTAAAACAGTAAAAGGAGTCCGCAAGGAAACACCAATCAGGATAATACCCGGAACAAAAAAAAGTGATTGCTTTTTCATATAATACCTCTTCTAACTGATTTTAATAACAGCTTATTTTAAGGTTTTTTCACTATAATGTCAAGTAAGGTTTCGGGCTTTCAAGATAAAAATGGGAAAGTCATGAAAATTATGATAAAATAGTGGAAGGAAATCTATACATTGGAGAAGAACTGTGTCTGAAAAGCAAAAAATTAGCGTATTGATGTCGGTCTATATTAAGGAAAATCCGACATTTTTAAAGGATGCTATTGAGAGTGTTCAAAATCAGACCCTGAAACCGAGCGAGTTGGTTCTGGTTGAGGATGGGCCTTTGACACCTGAGCTCTATCAGGTGTTAGACCAAGTGGAAGCCCAGTCTGAAATTCCAGTGAAACGCTGCCCTCTTGAGCAGAATCAAGGTTTGGGTCTGGCTCTTCGATACGGTGTTTTACAGTGTCAGTACGATATTATTGCCCGTATGGATACGGATGATATAGCTGTTCCAGACCGTTTTGAGAAACAGGTTCAGTTAATGGATACGGACAACCTAGACCTATTAGGTGGACATATTGCAGAGTTTATTGACAATCCTGATGAGATTGTTTCTTATCGCCGTGTTCCGACCCGGCACGCAGATATTGTAGCTTATCAAAGAATGAGAAGTGCCTTTAACCACATGACTGTCATGTTCAAGAAGGACATGGTTCTCAAGGCAGGTAACTATGAGGATGGGCTTTATATGGAGGATGACCTCCTCTGGCTCAATATGATTGCTGCAGGAGCTAAGACTGGAAACCTGGATCAAATCTTGTGTAGGGTTCGTGTCGGAGCAGGGATGTTTGAGCGTCGTGGGGGACTGCGTTACCTCAAACTCTATCGTCAGGCTCGTCAACGGATGCTGAAGAGAGGGCAAATTTCTTACCTGGAATATGCCAAGAGTGTTACGATTCAGATGGTTGTTGCTCTTTGTCCAGGATTTGTCAGACAGTTTATTTTTATGAAACTGTTACGAAAAAGCAATTAAAAGATTGTAGCAAATCGTAAACTTAAGAAAATATGTTATAATAATAGCATGAATATCCAGCTCTCTTAAGGAGGAGTAAATTTCTATGAATAAAAAACTCACAGATTATGTCATTGATCTGGTGGAAATTTTAAATAAACAACAAAAACAGGTCTTCTGGGGCATATTTGATATTTTGAGTATGGTGGTTTCCATCATTGTATCTTATATCTTATTCTACGGCTTGATTAATCCAGCACCTGTTGACTACATTATCTATACGAGTTTGGCCTTCTTGTTTTATCAGTTGATGATTGCTTTTTGGGGGTTGAACGCTAGTATTAGTCGTTACAGCAAGATTACGGATTTCATGAAAATCTTTTTTGGTGTGACTGCGAGCAGTGTTTTGTCATATAGTATCTGCTATGCCTTCTTGCCACTATTTTCCATCCGTTTTATCGTGCTCTTTATCTTGTTGAGTACCTTCTTGATTCTATTGCCACGGATTACTTGGCAGTTAATCTACTCTAAACGCAAACAAGGAAGTGGTGATGGAGAACACCGTCGTACTTTCTTGATTGGTGCTGGTGATGGCGGAGCCCTCTTTATGAACAGCTACCAACACCCAACCAGTGATTTGGAACTTGTTGGTATTTTAGATAAGGATGCTAAGAAAAAGGGACAAAAACTTGGTGGTATCCCTGTTTTGGGCTCTTATGACAATCTGCCTGAGTTAGCCAAACGCCATCAAATCGAGCGTGTGATCGTTGCGATTCCGTCGCTTGATCCATCAGAATATGAACGTATCTTGCAGATGTGTAATAAATTGGGTGTCAAATGTTACAAGATGCCTAAGGTTGAAACCGTTGTTCAAGGACTTCACCAAGCAGGTGGAGGCTTCCAGAAGATTGATATCACAGACCTTTTGGGGCGTCAGGAAATTCGTCTTGACGAATCGCGTCTGGGGGCAGAACTTACTGGAAAAACAATCTTGGTTACAGGTGCTGGTGGCTCAATCGGTTCTGAAATCTGTCGCCAAGTTAGCCGTTTCAATCCTGAACGCATTGTCTTGCTTGGTCATGGGGAAAATTCAATCTACCTTGTGTATCATGAATTGATTCGTACATTCCAAGGGATTGATTATGTACCTGTGATTGCGGATATTCAAGACTATGATCGTTTGTTGCAAGTCTTTGAGCAGTACAAGCCAGCTATTGTTTATCATGCGGCTGCCCACAAACACGTTCCTATGATGGAGCGCAATCCAAAAGAAGCCTTCAAAAACAATATACGTGGAACCTACAATGTTGCTAAGGCTGTTGATGAAGCTAAAGTACCTAAGATGGTTATGATTTCGACAGATAAGGCAGTTAATCCACCAAATGTTATGGGAGCAACCAAGCGCGTGGCTGAGTTGATTGTCACTGGCTTTAACCAACGTAGCCAATCTACCTACTGTGCAGTTCGGTTTGGGAATGTTCTTGGTAGCCGTGGTAGTGTGATTCCAGTCTTTGAACGTCAGATTGCTGAAGGTGGTCCTGTAACAGTGACAGACTTCCGCATGACCCGTTACTTTATGACCATTCCAGAAGCTAGCCGTCTAGTTATCCACGCTGGTGCTTATGCCAAGGATGGGGAAGTCTTTATCCTTGATATGGGCAAACCTGTCAAGATTTATGACCTGGCCAAGAAAATGGTCCTTCTAAGTGGCCACACCGAAAGCGAAATTCCAATCGTTGAAGTTGGAATCCGTCCAGGTGAAAAACTTTACGAAGAACTCTTGGTATCAACTGAATTGGTTGATAACCAAGTTATGGATAAGATTTTCGTTGGTAAGGTTAATGTCATGCCTCTAGAAGCCATCGATCAAAAGATTGAAGAGTTCCGAACTCTCAGAGGAGATGAGTTGAAGCAAGCCATTATCGCCTTTGCCAATCAAACAACCCACGTTGAATAAAAAAGAAAACGCATATTATCAGGACTTGAAACTGAACTGCACCCCAAAAGTTAGACAGAAAAAATCTAACTTTTGGGGTGTTTTTATTATGAAATTAACTTATGATGATAAAGTTCAGATTTATGAACTTAGAAAACAAGGATATAGCATAGAGAAGCTTTCAAATAAATCACTTAATCAATTGGAACAAGCTATTATAGACTATATTGATTATTACAATAACAAGAGAATTAAGGTAAAACTAAAAGGACTTAGTCCTGTGCAGTACAGAACTAAATCCTTTCAATAATTATTTGTCCAACTTTTTGGGGTCAGTACAAAAAACTTGGTAGTATGCGTTTTGTTATGTAGAGACTTATACTCTTCGAAAATCTCTTCAAACTATGTCAACGTCGCTTTTCCGTAGGTATGGTTATTGACTTCGTCAGTTCTATCTACAACCTCAAAGCAGTGCTTTGAGCAACTTGCGGCTAGTTTCCTAGTTTGCTCTTTGATTTTCATTGAGTATTACTTTATTTTCTTCTGAATGGAGTTTTTGCTAGTCTCCGTTATGTTATTGAAAATACCCTAAAACTTCTAAGGGTTTGTGGGCGATATAATCAGGTTGATAGTTTAGTAGATCTGCTTGCTCTCCAAATCCCCAAGTGACAGCCAATTTCTGAATGCCGGTTTCTTGAGCTCCCAGCATATCAAACTTGGTATCTCCAATGATGATGGCTTGTTGAGGGGCTAGTTGATGTGTCTGCAAGGCTTGGCGAATGACATCTGCTTTATGTGGAGTTTCAGGGCTGGAACCATAAATGCCATCAAAGAAATGATGGATTCCCAAGTTTTTAGTCATGTCTTGAGCGGTTGGAGTATTCTTTGTAGTGGTGATGTAGAGAGGGTAATTCTTGGATAGTTCTTGAAGTAATTCTACAATCTGAGGAAAGAGTTGAGCCTCATGGATGCCTTTTTCCTTATAGTAGGAACGGTATATCTGCACAGCCTCAGCGATTTGTTCTTTGGGCAGGCAGGTCGCAAAACTACTTTCAAGGGGCGGTCCCATAAAACCACGAATCGTTTTGGCATCAGGGCTAGGCACCCCGAGCTCTTTAAAGGTATGGGTAAAGGCATTGTGAATCCCGATAGAACTATCCACGAGGGTTCCATCCAGATCAAAAAAGATAGCTGAGATAGAGGTCATGGTCATGGTTTCTCCTATTTGATAAGCTTATTCTCCGAAAATTTCTTTTTGGAGGCGACGACCAGTAGGGGTGGCAGCGAGTCCACCTTCAGCTGTTTCACGAAAGGCAGTTGGCATGCTTGCTCCTACTTGGTACATGGCATCGATAACCTCATCCACAGGGATTTTAGATTCGATACCTGCCAAGGCCATATCTGCTGCGATGAAGGCAAAGCTGGCTCCCATGGCATTGCGTTTGACACAGGGAACTTCAACCAAGCCGGCCACAGGGTCACAGATGAGGCCCAGCATATTTTTAATGACAAAGGCAATGGCCTGACTGGCCTGATAAGGTGTCCCACCAGCAGCTAGAGTCAAGGCGGCGGCACTCATAGCAGAGGCAGAGCCGACTTCGGCCTGGCAACCACCTTCAGCACCCGAGATAGAGGCGTTGTTTGCGATGACTAGTCCAAAGGCACCGGCAGCAAAGAGGAAATCCAGTTGTTGCTCGTGGCTGAGGTCTAATTTTTCAATAGCAGCTGTTAGAACTGAGGGCAGACAGCCAGCACTTCCAGCGGTCGGAGTGGCACAGACCAAGCCCATTTTGGCATTGTGTTCATTGACTGCGATGGCATTTCGGGCAGCAGACAGAATCGTGTAATCCGACAGGGTTTTTCCGTTTTTGATGTAGTGGTCCAATTTGGCAGCATCTCCACCTGTCAGGCCACTACGAGATTTATTTTCATTGAGGCCAAGTTGGACAGAGGCTTTCATGACTTCTAGATTACGTTCCATGAGAAGGAGAACTTCTTCACGTTCACGACCTGTCAATTCAAACTCTGTTGTAATCATGAGTTCTGCGACATTTCCTTGAAAGTCCAGTTCTGCCTGCTCGACCAATTCTTTGATAGAATAAAACATGCTTCCTCCTATTTAAAGAAATTGACATTGTGGAGATGAGGGATTTCTCGAATTTCCTCGATGGCCTCATCACAGTTGCGACTGTCGACTTCGATAATCATAATGGCTTTTTCACCAGCTTTTTCACGAGTAACATTCATCTGGGCGATATTGATACCATAGCGTGAAAGAGCCTCCGTTACGAGGGCAATCATACCTGGAATATCTTGATGAACGATGATTATAGTCGGTGTATTCATATTGAGAGAGACGGCAAAACCATTGAGTTCGGTGACCTGAATATTTCCTCCACCGATAGAAATACCAGTTACGCTGATGGTCTTGTGGGCATTTTTGACGGTAATTTTAGTGGTGTTAGGATGCGGAGCATTGCTGTCTTTTTGAATGGTCCAGACAATCTTGATGCCACGCTTGTGGGCAATCTCCAGACTGTTTGGAATTTCAGGATCATCTGTATCCATGCCCAAAATACCAGCAACAAGGGCTAGGTCTGTCCCGTGACCACGATAGGTCTTGGCAAATGAGTTAAATAGTTGGAATTCGACTTCTGTCGGAGTATCATCAAAAATGGAAGAGACAATCTTCCCAATACGAACAGCGCCAGCGGTATGGCTACTAGATGGGCCAATCATGACTGGTC
Organism: Streptococcus mitis; assembly: GCA_032480835.1. Taxonomy (GTDB): domain Bacteria; phylum Bacillota; class Bacilli; order Lactobacillales; family Streptococcaceae; genus Streptococcus; species Streptococcus mitis_DK. Next base: position 2,458 of record JAWETZ010000028.1, on the reverse strand, counting down.
CGATGATATCAAAGACAGATTGAAAACGAAGTGATTTCATCAGTTTCCCCTTATAAAAATTCTTATCTCTATTATATCAAAGAATGAAGGTCTTGGCTTTAATTGTGGATGAAAACCTTTTTACACTACAAATGGCATAAAAATAGTATCTTTTATGACAAAAAATACCTTATTCAGGGAAATAAAAAATAATTTTGTAATATTTCTACATAAAAGTGTCAAGAAACAGTAATATTTAAAGGGTATGATAGAACTATAGAAAGAAGGAGAACTTTTAGATATGAAATCAACAACTAAAAAGATTAAAACAACTCTTGCAGGAGTAGCTGCCTTGTTTGCAGTATTTGCTCCATCATTTGTATCTGCTCAAGAATCATCAACTTACACTGTTAAAGAAGGTGATACACTTTCAGAAATCGCTGAAACTCATAACACAACTGTTGAGAAATTGGCAGAAAACAACCACATTGACAACATCCATATGATTTATGTTGGTCAAGAGTTGGTTATCGATGGTCCTGTAGCGCCTGAAACACCAGCGCCAACTACTTATGCAGCACCAGCAGCTCAAGATGAAACTGTTTCAGCTCCAGCAGCAGAAACTACAGAAGTAGTGGAAGAAGCTCCAGTAGCAAGCGAAGCAGTAGTAGAAGAAACAGTTGCTTCAACTGTAAGCGGATCTGAAGCAGAAGCTAAAGAATGGATCGCTCAAAAAGAATCAGGTGGTAGCTACACAGCTACAAACGGACGTTACATCGGACGTTACCAATTGACAGATTCATACTTGAACGGTGACTACTCAGCTGAAAACCAAGAACGTGTAGCAGATGCCTATGTTGCAGGACGTTACGGTTCATGGACTGCTGCTAAAAACTTCTGGCTTAACAACGGTTGGTATTAAGATATAACGAACAGAATAACTTGAAAAGGTCGAGGAAATTCCTCGACTTTTTTATCTTTCCTTCGCTTGATAATAGGTCTCCACTTCTTTTTTGAGATGAGACAGCATAGAAGTTTCCTCGGTCAACTCTAGAAGTGAGAAACCTTTTTGGATAAGTCTAGCATCATCCCTACAAATCCCGATACGGACATAGGAGACAGCTAAGCTATCATATTTTTTCTTTTTCTTAGCATCCTCTAGTAAAGTGTAGCAGATTTGCTTACACATGTTTTTATCTTGATTGTATAGATAGAGTGTGGAAAGGTTTAATAGAATTGTCATTCGCAATTCATATAAATGTTGATAGTTTTTATAGACTTCTAGGCGTTGCAATATTTTTCCAGTGATGAGATGGAGGTATTCAATGGAAAAACTGAAAAGAATGGTATTGAGGATTTTCAGGTCATTCTCATACCATGTATCTTGTTTTTCAATTTTTCTCCAAAGTTTTTTGACAACCTGTTCTGCGTGATCCGATAGTTCCCCTATCCCGTGTTGACGGATATAAATGACAACTTCAAGCATGTCTCTGATTTCTTCTATAGGGAGATCGTGGTGGGTCTTGAGGTAGTCTTGGCATTTTTGAAATAAATTTACAAGATAGCTGCTCCCGATAATGGAACGCATATTGAGATAGGTTTGCATAATTTCTGTACGTTGACTTGGTTGATAAAGTTGACAGATATATTCAAACTCTTCAAAACTCATATTGATTTGGCGGAGAAGAAATTCCATATTTTCATATTTAGGAGTTACTTTACCACTTTCAATCTTTGATAGGCTGGTTCTTGAGAGGACATTTCCACAGACATCTTCTTGAGTCAAACCTTTTGACTCACGTATTTCTTTATATACCTTTCCGAAATCATAACGCATGATTTACTCCTTTTCGTGAAAAAGTTAACAAACAATAAAATCTTGTTAAAAATATTGTATCATAGCAATGTAAAAAGTAAAAAAGAAAGTCGAAATAAAGTTGTGAAAAAGGTTGACATAGTTTAAAAATGGAACCAAAGATAAGAGGAAAAGGATGAGTAGTGTAGAGTCAATTCGTAAAGCGCATATCATCGTGTGGGGTGCCTATCTATTTTTATCATTAAGGGCGCTGCTAATTAGTAGCACAGAGTATTTCTTGCTTATTTTTTTAGCATTTCTCTATTCAATAGTATCGTTACCTATATACTCTGTGAAGAATAAAATAGTGTCCATTTGTTTGGCGATAAACTCGATTCTGTTAATGAGTTTCCCGATTTTAATCAATAAATATTTCCCAGGAAACGTTTCTACTTATATCGTATTAATCAGTATTTTTATCCTGGAGTTCTTAATCTTTAATAAACTTGGTAAAGATTTTGATACTAGACTAGCTAGCGAGTATAGGAAAATTAGTCAGTTTAAAAGTAAGATGTCTCAATCTCTTTGGATAAAATATTTAGAGATTTCTAGTTTTATATTAACTATATTTCCATTTATTCTTCATGGTACAGTTGATAATCGTGTATTGACTCTTATCTTTTT
>JAWETZ010000027.1:0-31142 GCA_032480835.1 Streptococcus mitis | reverse complement strand
ATCGAATTGTGACATGAGAAGGTAAAAACAATATCTTTTTACCGACGAATTAACAAGGCGATTAGGAAATTCGCCATAGCGATTTCCCTAACGAGAGGAGACTGTTTTATAGTCCCTATCGTTAATCGAATTGAGCTTGTACAAATGCTAGAGCACCTTTTCCATCACGAGTTAATTTGATGTATTGAGCGCCTTCTGTCTTGGCAAGTTTAATACCGAGCTTATCTGTTTCTGCTTTCATATCTTCAAAGTTTGAAGCGACTTGAGGGGCAAGGATAACAAGATCAAACTCTGGCAACATTTCACGGTGAGCACCATAGCCACCTGCTGCTGCTTTCACAGGAACATTGTACTCTGCAGCTGCCTTATTCAAAGCATTTGCAAGGAGACCACTTGTCCCTCCACCTGCACAGAGAACGAGGACATTTGTTTCTTCAGTGATGGTATTTTGTGCTGCATCGACACCCGCTTTTTCAAGAATAGCATCCGCTTTTGCAGTGTTGAAGTTTGCAGCAACTTTTTCTTTCAATTCATCATTAGATTTACCTGAACGCTCTTCTTCAAGAATTTGTTCATCATAGACTTTAAGGAATGGATAGTAAATGACTACGTCAACCACGATTAGAAGGGCAGCAAGAATAAATGATAGAACTTGGAAGTTCGTACCAAGAACTAGACCCAGTGGAGCTGGAGTTGTCCATGGTAGATTAGCAGTAAATGAGTTCATTCCAAGAGTTTCAATAAAGAATTTAAAGATCCATACGTTTACGATTGGAGCAAAGATAAATGGAATGAAGAAGATTGGGTTCAATACAAGTGGTGCACCAAACAAGATTGGTTCATTTACACCGAAGAAGGTAGGAACTACTGAAGCACGTCCGATTGCACGGTTACGTTTTGATTTTGTTAACCACATGAACATGAATGGAACAACCAGTGTCGCACCAGTACCACCCATGGTAACGATAAACATTTGTGTACCAGAAGTAAGGATCTTGTCTGCATGCATTCCTTGTTGAAGAAGGTTCAAGTTGACTTCGGCATTGGCATAGGTAATAGCCGCGATAGCAGGCTCAACGATAGATGGACCATGAATCCCAACAAACCAGAAGAAGGCAAAGGCACCAAAGATAATGGTAATACCAAGATAGCCATCAGCTGCAGAGAATAACGGTGCAAAGAATTTACCGATTGATTCAGCTACGCTTGCACCAACAAAATGACGAGCTAGTAAATCAAGAGCATACAGTGAAACAACTGAGAGAGTGAATGGAATCACATCTTTAAAGACTTGTGAGATATTTGGTGGAACTTCGTCAGGCATACGAATAGTGACGTTGTTCTTAACACAAACCTTATAGATTGCTACGGTAACAAAGGCTGCAAGGAAGGCTGAAAGCAAACCTTTTGTCCCCAAGAATCCAGTAGCTAGACCATTTTCGATAGGGTCAGCTGCCAACATCAACAAACCAACAATTGCTGCCAACAATGTTGACATATAGTTGATTTGATTTGTTTTCTCCATGCTACGGTTTACTGAGTCGGTCAATGACTTAGCTGTTGTACCAGCTACCAACAAAGCCAAGATCCCCATTGAATAGCTGTAAGGTTTCATGAGGAGATTAACAACATCATCAGACCATTTAAAGCCCCATGAGTTTGGTACAAAGGCAATCAAGATAAAGATACTTGAGAATAGAATGACTGGCATTCCTGCGATAAATCCATCACGAATAGCACGAAGATAGATATTACGAGATAGTTTCTCAAAGAAAGGCTTTCCTTTCTCAATAAATGCAATTAGTTTATTCATTATTTAACTCCTCTCTTGTAGAGTTCGATTAAATGATGCATCAAATCTTTTAGCAAGATTGTTGTCATCAGGTGATCTTGACCATGCATCATGGTCACGCTATAGGCTAAATCTTCACCTGCAGCTTCCTTTGTTAACAAGCTTGTTTGGGCGTGGTGAGCCTCTGCGATGCAAGCACCAGCTTCCTCAACTAAGCTATCCGCTTTCGCAAAATCGCCAGCTTCAGCAGCTTTCAAGGCTTCCAATAGTTTTGAACGAGCATCGCCAGCATAGGCTACGATTTCAAAACCTAACAATGTTACTTCTTCTCTATTCATGATAGAATTCTCCTTATATAGTTTTAAATAAATTTTTATGACAATAAACGTTGGATATGTAGAACTAGATAAACTCGTTCACTTTTATACAAATCAAGACCCGTATGTTGCGTAATCACATCATAGATCTTGGAACCAATTTCGAACGCTTTTGGATAGGATTGTTTAATATGATCTTCCATATCCAGAAGTGATTGGTTATCATCTCTAGATCTGTCTAAATAATCCAAGAAATAATTCAAATGAATCATAAAACGATCATAGAAATGATTATTCTCTTTGGTTCGTTGAATTGCATAACCCTTTAGCACTTCTTCAACATTCCTGAGAATTTCTTTCCTCTTATCAATCGACTCCACAAGTTCCACTTCATTTTCACCTTCGGCATTAATGAAATGATAAGCAATCCGAATAATTTCATCCTCAGGAAAATGATCTGCTAACTTCTGACGGTAAATTTCAAAAGCTTCATTTGCGATTTGAAAAGCGACAGGATACTTAGTGGAAATATCTGGCAGATTACTATCCTTGTACCTTCCTTGTGCTAGAGCTTGGTAAGAACAGTAAATATGATCTGTCAAGGTTACGTAGAGATACTCTTGAATCGGATAATGATATTTCTTTGATAGCTTATCAATGATTTCATAAGTCACTGTGATAAAATCAAGCGGAACATCTTTGAGGAGAGCCATAAAGTTTTCTCTTGACTCTTCGGTCTTCATCCGAAAGATTTTCTCAACCTGATATTCAGCAATCAAATCCCCCTTCTTCTTTCCAAATGCAATCCCCTTACCAATCACAATCACTTCTTCTCCTTTATCATTTCTGACAAGCGAGACATTGTGATTCATTGGATTTAGAATTCGATACATGTCAACCTCCTTTTATATCTTAAAGGTATATGAGTACAAAAAATGACCACAAATGAACTAGAAAATCAGCCGATTTCTAATTCACCTGTGATCATGCCTAATATTACTTAGTAACACTCACCTTGTATTAACTTGTAACTGTATTCTATCATAATGCTGATAATTTGTAAACCCTTACGAAGAACTTTTTTATTTTTTTGAGTATTCTTTTATCAAAAAATAAAATCATAAACAAAATTAAGAAAACAAGTGTTTATAATTCAGAAAATTTCATCTCAATTTAAAAACAAGTGTACTAATAACTCTATATTTTTTTGAAAGCCCCAAACCAAAATCCATTATTCCTAATAAACAACTCATCACCAAAAGCTCTAGTATGTTTTGAACCGATTTCTAATTTTACAAGACGCATAGGAGCCAATAATTCAATTAACTCACTTTCTGTATAAACTCTTTCTAACATTGAATCTAGTTTTCTACGTATATAACCTTTTTCTAGTAAAAAATTATCAGGAATTGCGTCTCGGAAAATTCCATCTTTCCGTGGACAATAAAAATAATACATTCCTCCTGTTTTCAACATCCTTTTTACCTCTGAAAAATAGTTCTGTCTATCTTTTTCATCCACTATAAATGTAATCGCAGACATTATATCAAATATAGAATCGAAATGGTTGTCAGGAAAATCTAAACCTTTACCTACATCTGTCTGTGTTATATGACAATTAAATTGTGGAAATGACTTAGTCAATAATTGTTTTGCACTATCAGTGGCCTCCTTTGTTAAATCTACACCACAATAAGTATCAGCATAATGATTTTCAATTAAATAGTAAAGATTCCTTCCAAAACCACAACCAACTTCTAATACCCTGCACTCATCGTTTTGAGTAACGATTTGATTTCTCAAAGAAAAAATCTTTTGAACTGCATCATTAGGAACTAAGCGTGTCTCTGTTTTTGATGATTGGGCATGTAATTCTTCCCATTTCTTGTGATTATCTTCATTTAAAACAAATGTATCCATTGAACTCTCCATATCTCATTATCGTTTCTACATGATGAAATCCAGTACTCTTTAACATTTCTTTATTTTCAGCATGAGTGTGGTTAATCATAACTCCCTCCAAGCTCAATTGCTTAGATAGAATTTCTTCTGGACTAAATCCATGTTCTTGCTTGAATTTAATATAATTGGAAACTATCAACTTATTTACCTTCGGATCTGTCATGATTTCTTTCTCAAATAGAATAAACGCTCCACCTTCAACTAAAGATTCATATATTTTTGATAAAATCTTTATTCTCTTGTCTGGAAGAATAAACTGAAGGAAATAATAGCTAATAATTAAATCGCTGGGTTCTAACCTGGCTTCCTCCACGGAGCTTGTTATAAATTCAAGCTCAGGAAATTTTGATTGTGCCACCTGATTCATTTCTGGAATCTCTTCTATCCCGATAAAACGAACTTCTTTTTTAGACTTGTGACGCTGGTATAATTTACCAATCAGATTACCCGTTGCAGAGCCTAGCTCATAACATAAGGAATGATCACGAATAAAAAAATCGCTTAGATGACAAACAAGGTCATGTCCTTCATCATATAAAGGAATGGATTGTCTAACATGCTCATCAAAATGTTGAGCTACACCATTACCAAAACTCCATTGTGTTCCATTTTGAATAACAATATCATTTCCAACTTCCATAGACTACTCCTCTTCTCCCTTGACTTTCCAGTTTACTAATACCAATGCTAACACAACCATCGAACCCCCAAGAACCAAATTTAATGTAAACGGCTCATGTAAGCCCATAATAGAAAAGATAGTTGAAAATACTGGAACTAAAAACAAGAAACTGCTAGCTACTGTTGCTCCCCTTTGTCCTAGACTATAAAACCACAGTCCAAACGAACCAACAGACGCAGGAATAATTAACCATATAAACCAAACCCAGCCCCAAAATCCTAAATTTAGAAAGTTATAACTTTCATGCACAGGTATTGAGAATAAGTAAAGGAATACCCCACCTAATAACAATTGCCAAGCTGTAAATATCCATGGACCGTTATCAAAAGGAATTTTCTTGGTGACAACTGTATTGATTGACCAACAAAATGAACCAAGTAAAGCAAACAAAGCACCTAAACTAAACGCAGATACATCTAGTCCAATACAAGTAACAACTCCAGCCACACCTAATATTAAGGCACTTATCTTCTGAATAGTCAATGTATCTTTTAACAAAAAATGTGCTAAGAAAGCTAACCAAAGAGGATTCGTAAATAAGATAATGGAAGACATCGATGATGACACATCATGAGCTAGGGCAAGATTAAGAAATCCCATGGTTCCAGCTGTCTGTAAGAGCCCGATAGTCACAACCAATATAAACCCCTTTATCTTGCTACCTTGACTTTTAGGGATGATAGTCCCTCCCTTGCCAAATAAAAACGATAATACCAACATCACTAACCCAGCAATAATAAATCGAACACCCCCAAGTAATAATGGAGGAGTCTTTTCAACTACTATGAGATATTTCCCAGTTGGAAAAGACGACCCCATAAAAAGTGTGGTAAGTAATATAGAAATCAAAAAAATAAAATTTGAACCTCGTTTCATTTATTTCCCCTTCTTTCAAAAGATATTGATGATATTTTTTGTCTTTTATTCTACTCTTTTAAAAATGAATGTCAAGAGATTTATCAAAAAATTCCAAGATTATTTTTTTAAACTCCTATGTATTGAGAAAAAAACAAAAAAAGGCTATACTGGTAATTGTGGATAATGATTATCTTTTTATATGGAGGTACAAACATGCGATTGTCATCAGGTTGGGAACAGTCAGTCTATGTCTTACTCATGTTAAATCAGCTCCCTGAAGGAAAGTATATCAATACAATTTCCTTAAGTGAACGGCTAGAAGTTTCAGATTCTTATTTGAAAAAAATTATAAAACTATTAGACAACGAGGGATTGGTTAAATCCGTTAGAGGGAAAAATGGAGGCATCGCTCTTTCTAAACCTCTCAGTCAAATCACCTTTTACGATGTATTTGTAGCTATAGAAGGAAAAAATCGAATCTTTGAAAGTCAGAATCTTCTAAAAAAATTCTTAGGCAACGAGGAAAGTAAAAAAGCTAAAAGATGCGTCGTAACCAGCTCTCTTGATATTATTGAAAACACTTTAGTTGCAACCCTGACTTCTATTACACTCAGCCAGGTAGCCCATCAATCTGAGATTAACTATGATTTAACCGATATCAGAAATTGGGTCAATAAATGCCAAAACTAGCTGAAGAAAAAATTCTTCAACTAGTTTTTATAAATCCTTGACAAATAATTTTACAAGGACTATACTATATTTGAAGATATAATATATCTTCTATATCGTCAACAATGGTATTTCATTGCATGCTTTTGGATAGCTAAAGAAAGAAGGTTCTTATGAAAGTTATTTTAGCTACTGACCAAGATGGTTTCCAACTGAAAGAAACCGTCAAACACTATCTGCTTCATTCTGGTTATGAAGTAATTGACCTCAACTCTACACAAGGTTCTGCGGATTTCGTTGATTCTACTATCAATGCTATTACAGAGTTTAGAAAATATAAGCAAGCTCGTGCTATTCTTTTTGACAAGTTTGGACATTCTTTTATGCCTGCTAATAAGTTTAAAGGTATTATCTGCGCCGCTGTTTACGATGAACACTCTGCCATGATGACTATTCGACACAATTCTACTCCAATCATTACAATTGGTTCTGGAATTACAGGTGATATTTTAGCAGTTGAAATAGTCAAAGCCTTTCTTGAGCACAACTATGATTCTGGTCGTCACCAAGTTCGCATTGATATGCTGAACAAGCTCTGCTAGGAGGTATTCCCATGAAAATTGCTCTCGGTTGTGATCACATTGTAACAGATGTGAAGATGAAGATTTCAAAACACCTAAAAGAACAAGGCCATGAAATCATTGATGTTGGTACTTATGATTTCGTCCGTACTCACTATCCTATTTATGGTCGCTTAATTGCAGAGGAGGTCGTCAATGGACGGGCTGACTTTGGAGTTGCCCTTTGCGGTACAGGTGTTGGAATTGCTGTATCTGCTGATAAAGTTCCTGGAACTCGAGTTGTACTTGTCGGAGATGTTGCGACTGCTCGTTCCGCTCGTGAAAATCTCAATGCTAATATTGTTGCTTTCGGTGGTGCAATCCTAGGTATCAATTTCATTAACAACATCGTAGATGAATTTATCAATACCAAGTACAAACCAAATCCTGAAAAAGAGGAATTGATTGCGAAAATTGATAAACTATCTGAAGTGAGCCCAGATGTAGCTGCCAATGATCATATCTTCGATGAAGAGAATGCCAAGTGGGATCGTGGGGAATATCACGATTAACTTGTATTCCAACTTCTATATTTTTTCTAACCTTGAGAATAGCTAACTCAAGGTTATTTTGACATCAAAAAAAGTCTAGAGATATTTCTATCCCTAGACTGAAGTTTTTTTCGCAATTTGAGTGCTACACGCGTTCTTTCCATGAAGTCGCTGTTGTTTGAAGAACTTTGTTGAGTTCGTCAATGTTTTCAAATCCAGTTGTGCGAAGCCATTCACGAGCTGCTGCTTCACCATCTTTGATGTAAGCTTCAACTGATCCAGCCCATGTTGCACGGCCACAAAGAACTCCGTTAAAGTTTGCACCTGATTCATGAGCAAATACAAGAGTATCTTGGAAAAGTTTAGCTGATACACCAGCACTCAAGTAAATGTATGGCAAGTTAGTTGCTTCATCTTGAGCTTTGAAGAAGACTGCTGCTTCTTCACGTGTATAAACTACTTCACCTTCAGCGAAGCCTTCAACATATTTAATGTTAACAGGAACTTCTACTTTCAAGACATCAATGTTAAAGCGTGGGTCTGAGAAGACTTTCATAGCACCGATAACTTTGTGTGGTTTTACTTTCGCGTATTCTACAGAACCTGCATCAGCAATTTTTTCATCGTAAGCAAGGATTTCAAGGAAGAATGGAATATCTTCAGCCACACACTCAGAACCGATACGTTCGATGTAAGCTTGTTTTTCTTGGTTAAGTTCGTCTGAGCTATCTACATCATAGTAAAGCAAGAATTTAACCGCATCTGCACCTTCTTCTTTAATACGTTTTGCAGACCAAACATCCAAGCAGTCTGGTAAGCGTTTTGTGCTTGTTGTGTCGTAACCTGTTTTTTCATAAGCAAGGAGAAGACCAGCTTTTTCATCAAGAGCTTTAGTTGCTGGAAGTCCATACTCAGGGTCAAGAAGCATAGATGAAGCGTATTTAGTCAATTCATCTGCAACCAAGACTTTCAGTTCTTCCATTTGAGCCACAGTTGGTTCTTCTGTTTGGTGTTGAGCCATGAGGCGTTTCAAAGCACCACGTTGGTCAAAAGCAAGAGCTGAGATGATTCCATTTTCATCAGAAAGTTTTTCTAAGCGTGCACGTTTTTGTTCTGTTAAAGCCATTTTATACCTCTTTTACTATTAATTGATCATATAGAGCTTGATAGTTAGCCATGTTGACATGGCCAGTCATTTTTTCTTGAGCATTGAGCATACCAAGGACATTAGCCTTGATGAGTAGTTCCGCATCCGATTCTTTATGAAGTAGTCCTGAAGAAATTCCTGCCACAGTAGAATCTCCAGATCCGACAGGGTTGACTACCTGGATTCTAGGAATATCTACCTTGTAAAAAGTGTCCCCATGTTTGGCAAAGGCACCATTAGCACCAAGTGAAACGATAAGCCATTCAATACCTGCAAACAAAGGTTCTTGAAGTACTTCTTTTAATTCATCCAAATCCTCAGAAACTTCTCTTCCTAGAAGCTGAGATAATTCCTCATTATTTGGTTTGATAACTGTTGGTTTATGTGGTGATTCAAGAACTGCCTGAAGTGCTGCACCAGAGCAGTCCAAAACAACAGGCTTGCCAGCTTGATTAGCAAGTTCTACCAAGCTCGCATAGTAATCAACTGGAAGGCCAGCTGGTAAACTACCTGAGATAGCTACTACTTCAACTGACTCCAGAAGATTTTTGAAATGTTCCAAAAAGTCTTGACCTTCTTGTTCCAATACTACAGGACCTTTTTCAAGAACTTCTGTTTGGTTGTCACCGTGGAGAATGGCAATACAGTTACGAGTTTCTCCCTGAATTGAGAAGAAATCTTTCTTTACTTGATCATCGATATGTTCAACCAAAAACTCACCAAGTTTGCCACCCACTAAACCAGTAGCAAAAACAGAATCACCAAATTCTGAAAGTACGCGAGTAACATTGAGTCCCTTACCACCAGCCGTTTTGGTTACATCCACCACACGATTGACAGTATCAATCTTCAACTCATCCAAGGGATAGGAAATATCAATGGATGGGTTCATTGTGACTGTTAAAATCATAGGTTACCTCTTAGTCGTGGTATTCTCCGCGATCCCATTTTTCAAGGAATTCAGTGAAGAAGTTTGCGTCTGTTTGTCGATCATTATGACTTTCAACGTGTTCAATTTTCGCAATCAATTTTTTGTTTTCTTCAGATGGTTTGTATTCAGCATGGATGAAAGCTTCGATGATATCACACATGAGCAATTCACCAGTAATCTTACCACCAAAACCAATAACGTTGGCGTTCAATTGTTCTTTAGCATAAAGAGCTGTTGTCATATCACGAACCAAGGCAGAACGAACACCAGGAACTTTATTTACAGCATTGTTGATACCAACACCAGTACCACAGATACATACTCCAAGATCAGCTTGACCGCTAGTTACAGCTTCCCCTACTTTTTTACCAAAGATTGGGTAGTGAGTACGTGTATGGTCATATGTACCAAAGTCAATGACTTCATATCCTTTTGATTTCAAAAATTCTGAAACCGCCATTTTTTCATCTGTTACGATGTGGTCACATCCAATTGCAATTCTCATTAGTTATTCCCTCCGATTAATTATATAAATCTAATATCATTTATCCCTACTCAAGAAAAATCAAGATTAGCTTAGGAAGCGAGCTGCGAGCATAACTGAGGTTAGCTAAAGTGAGCTGACGACAGATTATCTTGATTTTTGAAGAGTATTAGCACATTTTGTTCAACATGTCGACCCTAATTTGGTGACGTCCACCATCGTATTTACCGTTAACAAATCCTTTAGCGATATTTTTAGCCAATTCATCACCAACAAGTTGTGCACCCATAGTGATCATACGTGAGTTGTTGTGGCCACGAGTCATATAAGCTGAACGTTCGTCAGATACTTCTGCAGCAACCATTCCTTTGATCTTAGTTGCGACCATAAATGGACCAGCTCCATAAGCATCAATCACAATACCAAGGTTTTGTTCTTCTTTGTTTACTTCTGCAGCAACAGCAAGAGTCACATCAACAAAGTCTTGACCTTCAGCTGTAACATCCACAACATGGAAGTTTTCTTTTTCCAAGAAGTCTTTCACAACTTCTTTCAATCTCAAACCTGCAGCATCTGCACCGATAACAATAGACATATTGTATACTCCTTTTTATTTTTCTAGGCTAGTAAAATCTTTTACAGTTGGCAGTTTACCTACAAAAGCTTTCTAGCAGTTTATTGACAAATTGGATTGAATGAGATGAATTACACACCTTATTCAAGTTTAGGAAACCAGTTTCCTAGAAATAATCTTTCTCCACGAAAGAGAATATAACAAGTGATTGTTTGTTTGTTGCAAACATCATTTGTTGTTTACAAACATAATATACTCCTATTTACCGAAAAAGTCAACAGTTAATGTTTGTTTTTGTGGTTTTTTATCTAAAAGATTTCGATATCAAAACCAATTTGATCCACTTGACCAGGTTCTAGGAGACGAACATTCTTCTTATCTTCTAGATGATCTCCTTCTTCAAGAGATGTTGACAAGCCAGACCATGGTTCAAAAGCAATGAAAGGACCTTTATTCAAAGTTGACCAGATAATGAGATTTGAGAACTCTGCAAAGTGCACTTTCAACCCTTTATCATGTTTACGAGAACGAAGGGCAATTGTTCTAGATTGTAATTCATCCAAAGTAACTGCATCTGTACTGAAAAGATCATAGCTGAGGTCTACTTCTTTTTGCCCCTCTAGCCATGGACTTCTATCTTGGAAATCCAACATACCTGTTGCTGGGAAAGGACGTGGAACAGAGCAAGTCTCTTCTTTCTCAAACTCTAAATAGTAGTCTTCATAGACTTCATCATCCAGTAGAGGACAATTAAAGCCTGGATGTCCACCAATAAAGTAAGGCATGACCTTGCTAGCTTCTTTATTGAAAATCTTATATTGAGTCCGTACTGTCTTACCAGTAAGGATATAAGTGATTTCTAGGCGGAAATGATAAGGGTAGTTTTGATAGCTATTCTCATCGTCTTCAATTGCAAAAGTTACACTGTTTTCCGTTTGTTCAACTAATTCAAATTCTTTCTTACGAACCAAACCATGACGAGGAATCTTTCCTTTACTTTCTTGTCCCTTCTCATCTATATAGAGGGCTGTATCCTCTCTCAATGAACCACAAATGGGGAAGAGAACAGGAGCTTGTCCACTCCAATAAGTAGCATCCCCTTGCCACAAATACTCAAGACCTTCAGCATCTTTTATAGAAGAAAGAGCCCCACCAAAACTGTTAAATTGAACACTTATTTGTTCTGATTTTAATTCAATTACCATTATTTTCTCCGATTTCTTGATAGTTTATAAAAAACTAGGCTGTCACTCCTAGAAGGTATGACAACCTAGTTTCAACAATTTACACTCTGCGAAAATCAAATTCAAACTTCGTCACCGTCGCCTTGCCGTACTTTAGTACAGCCTGCGGCTAGCTTCCTAGTTTGCTCTTTGATTTTCATTGAGCTTACATTTTATAGGAGCGCATTATTTTGCTTTTGCTGCGTACTCTTCGTTACGTTTGATCATTTGTTTTCTGTACCAAGCAAAGATACCGATATAGAATACAAGGAATACTACAGCACCAAGGATTGCTTTGATATCACCAGTTGTAGTGTTACCAATTGTCCAACCAAGAAGTTTTTCGATTGGTCCTTCAAGAGTTGAGTGAGTAATCAATTGAGTTTGGCTCACACCTGCTGGGAAGGCACCTACACCTTTAGCAAGTTCTGTTGCAAATGGTGCAATAAGTGTACCTGAAAGAAGGAAGAGTGGCAACAAGAGTGTTCCGAAGATAATCATACGGAGCAATTTACCACGTGTTACAACCAAGAGAGCTGGAGTAACACCCATAGCGATGATACCTGCAAGTGGCAAGATACCATTTCCGACTTTTGAAAGAAGCACAGCTTCGATCAACATGATTGGTGCAAGTACGTTGGCACAAGCCCAGATTTCAGCACGACCAGCGATGAATGGCCAGTCAAGACCGATATTAAATTTACGTCCTTGAAGACGTTTAGTAGCAACGTTTGTAATACCTTGTGAAAGTGGTTCTACGGCAGCGATGAACCATGAACCGATAAGTGAGAAGAGTTCCAAAGATACACCAGCTGTCAAACCAAGAGACAACCATCCTTTGATAACAAGACGCCATTTATCTGCATCTGCAACACCTTCAATTGGATGTGGAGTTCCCATAATACCGATAACAATACCAAGAATGAAACCGATGAAGAATTTAGAACCCCAGAAACCGATTTTCTTGTTCAATTTAGCAGCGTCAAAGTCATATTTATCAAGACCTGGGAAGAATTTTTCAAAAATCTTATCCAAAACCATGATAACTGGGTTCATCATATAGTTCATGTGAGTTGATGTCATTGGTGATGAACTTGGAGCGTTAAGAAGGTCATCAAATGTAGGTTTCATCAAGTCAGAGTTGATAATTTTCAACACACCAACAAGGACGATAGCTGCTGTAGCAATAAAGAGTGAAACCCCTTGGCTCACACCATTGTTGTCAGCATACCATTTAATCAAAAGACCTGTGATAGACAAGTGCCAGATATCGAAGATATCAACGTCAAGTGTATCTGTTTTCTTCATAGCAAGCATCACTACGTTGACAATCAACATGATGAGCAAGAAGTAAAGTGTCCAAGCAGATCCCCAAGTGATTGTTGCAAGTGGTGCCCAACCAACGTCAGTGATACTCAATTGGATACCTGTGTTTTCAACAAATTTTGCAAGTGATGCTGAGAAAGCACCATTTAGCATACCGATGATGGCACCGATACCTGTAAGAGCGATAGCAAGTTTGATACCACCTTCAAGCGCTTTAGAGAATTTCACTCCAAAAAGTAAAGCCAATACTGTCAAAATAATTAACATGATGACAGGTCCACCCATATCTAAGATAGGTGTGAAAAATTCTTTGATTAGACCAAAGATTGCATCCATAACAGTTCCTCCCTTTTTATGTTATATGAATGTTAACTAAATAAAGTATTTATTAGCTTAATCCGTGTTCTTTAATAGCTGCTTCAATGTTGTCAAATACTGGAGCACTCATAGCTGGGATACGGAATAAGATTGGTCCAGCTTCGATAACTGGAATACCTGGATCAAAACCAAGGTCTGTCGCAGCAATTGGGGTAAAAATGTCATAACCTTTGATAAGGTCTTCATTAACGTCTTTGACCATTACCGCATCACAGTGAACATCAAAACCACGGTTTGAAAGTTCTTCTTCAAGAGCACTTTTAATTTGGTGGCTTGAGTTAACACCTGCACCGCAGGCAGCAAGAATTTTAATCATATGGATTTCCTCCGATTTAATATTTTTAATATACAAGATTATGCAGTTGCTTCAGCGATATAAGCATAGATAGCTTCTGGTTCAGAAATTTTAGCCAAATCTTCCAAATGGCCATTTCCTGTAAAGAAGTCCATCAACTGAGCAAGAATGTTCGTTTGACTTGAACTTGAGTTATTAATGATAAAGAAGAGCAAGGATACTTCTACTTCCTTATCTGGCGCAATCATATTGTGGAAAGTCACTGGTTTTTCTAATCGAACGACCACAACTTTTTCAGCAAGATTATGAATTGTATCTGTATGAGGAATAGCCACATTCGGTAAATCCTTACCCAAAAATTCCATATCTAAGCCAGTTGGAAATGACTTTTCACGTGTGATCAAGGCTTCACGATAGGTTGGAGTTACGATTTCTCGTTCTTCCAATAAAGTTGCAACCTGATCAAAGAGATGTTCTTGATTATCCGCTTCTAAGCAAAACACAAGGTTTTTGTCAAAGAAATGATCTAATCCCATAAGGTTTTCCCTTCTTTCCATTAACTTTATGCTATAAGTATAACACTATATGAAATCGTTGTCAATTATTTTCTGTTCTTTTTTGTCTCTTTTTTTATATTTTTGTTGTTTTTGTAGTTTGACTTATAAAAACAAACACATAAACAAACACATTAAACATTTTTTGTTTTAATACTCAATGAAAATCAAAGAGCAAACTAGGAAACTAGCTGCAGGCTGTACTTGAGTACGGCAAGGCGACGTTGACGTGGTTTGAATTTGATTTTCGAAGAGTATAAAAACTAAAAAAGCAGACCATTTAAGCCTGCTTTACTATTGATTCTGATATAAATTTCCTGTGAACAAGGAAAAGCAATTATGACAACTATTCTTCATCCATGCTCAAGACGCTAAGGAAGGCTTCTTGTGGAACTTCTACTGATCCGATAGCTTTCATGCGTTTCTTACCAGCTTTTTGTTTTTCAAGCAGTTTACGCTTACGAGAAACGTCACCACCATAACACTTAGCAAGTACGTTCTTACGAAGGGCCTTGATATCAGTACGAGCCACAATCTTGTGTCCAATAGCTGCTTGGATAGGAACCTCAAATTGTTGACGAGGGATGATTTTCTTGAGCTTATCAACGATAAGTTTACCACGTTCGTAAGCAAAATCCTTGTGAACGATAAAGCTGAGGGCATCCACCTTGTCTCCATTGAGAAGGATATCCATTTTCACCAACTTAGATGGGCGATATTCTGACAATTCGTAGTCAAAACTTGCATAACCACGAGTTGAAGACTTAAGCTTATCAAAGAAATCAAAGACGATTTCAGCAAGTGGAATTTGATAGATAACATTGACACGGTTATCATCAATATAGTCCATAGTCACAAAGTCCCCACGCTTGCGCTGAGCCAATTCCATTACTGCTCCGACGAACTCCTGTGGTACCATGATTTGCGCTTTAACATAAGGCTCTTCAATGGTCGCAATCTTGGTAGGATCTGGGAACTCAGATGGATTAGACACATCCATAGACTCACCGTCGGTCAAATTAACCTTATAGATAACGGATGGAGCTGTCATGATGAGGTCGATGTTGAACTCACGTTCCAAACGTTCTTGGATAACATCCATATGGAGGAGTCCAAGGAAACCACAACGGAAACCAAATCCAAGGGCCTGAGATGTTTCTGGTTCAAATTGGAGACTAGCATCATTCAGTTGCAATTTTTCAAGGGCTTCACGTAGGTCATTATACTTGTTTGACTCGATAGGATAGAGACCCGCAAAGACCATAGGATTCATCTGCTTGTAACCATGTAATGGCTCTGCCGCAGGATTGGTTGCCAAGGTAACTGTATCACCCACACGAGTGTCTTGAACCGTCTTAATAGAAGCCGCAATATAACCAACGTCACCAGTCGCAAGGAAATCACGACCAACTGCCTTAGGAGTGAAAATTCCAACCTCAGTCACATCAAAGGTCTTACCATTGCTCATAAGCTGAATCTTATCGCCAGGTTTGACAACCCCATCCATGACACGAACTTGGAGGATAACCCCACGGTAAGCATCGTAAACAGAATCGAAAATCAAGGCCTTAAGTGACGCCGTCACATCACCCGTTGGTGCTGGCACTTTTTCTACGATTTGCTCGAGGATTTCTTCGATACCAATACCAGCCTTGGCAGAAGCCAAAACTGCTTCGCTGGCATCCAAACCAATCACGTCTTCAATCTCTGTACGCACGCGCTCTGGATCCGCAGCAGGTAGGTCAATTTTGTTAATGACTGGCATGATTTCCAAATCATTGTCCAAGGCCAGATAAACATTGGCAAGAGTTTGAGCCTCAATCCCTTGAGCGGCATCAACTACCAAAATCGCTCCCTCACAGGCAGCGAGTGAACGTGAAACTTCATAAGTAAAGTCTACGTGTCCCGGCGTATCAATCAAGTGAAAAATATAAGTTTCGCCATCTTTTGCAGTGTAATTCAACTCAATAGCATTCAACTTAATGGTAATCCCACGTTCCCGCTCTAAATCCATGCTATCCAAAAGCTGGGCCTGCATTTCACGGCTTGAAACCGTCTCTGTTTTTTCCAAAATGCGGTCTGCTAGAGTTGACTTTCCGTGGTCAATATGGGCGATAATAGAGAAGTTACGGATCTTCTCCTGTCGTTTTTTCAATTCTTCTAAGTTCATGATTCTCTTCCTTTCAGGGTATCTATTTATTATAAATTGTTTTTGATATTTTGACAAGACCATACCCTGCTAGGAGTACTAATCTTCAGCAACAAAGCCGTCATTTTCGATAAAGTGGTGTTCTGTTATTCCTTGGTCTGTAAAGACAATTCCATGAAGGACACCACCATAAACAGCTCCTCCATCCATCCCAATCTTGCCATCTTCTGTTGTCCAAAGCTCAGCTGTACCACGCTCTTGCTTTAACAAACCATAAACTGGTGTGTGACCAAAGACAATAGTTTTCCCAGTATGATTTTCGGCTTCGTGGAACGGTTTTCTAAGCCAGACTTTTTTATAATCTGTGGTTTCATGCCAATCGTTCAGGGTCAAATCAATACCTGCGTGAACAAAGATGTACTTATCTGTCTCTACCACAAACGGCATTTGACGAATGAATTCGACCAAATCTGCCGCTTCGGTAGCAACTCGCTTGGCATCCTCAACTCCATCAACTGGTTCATCCAAGGGACGACCCAGGATAGAGTTAATGGTTGTATCTCCACCATTGCGACGATAGTGGTCATAGCTTTCTTCTGGATCATCGAGCCATGTCAAAAACATATACTCATGATTTCCTGACAAACAGATAGCCCCTTGATTGTCCACCAAGTCCTTGACCATTTCTAGAACACGGCGACTATCCTCACCACGGTCAATCAAATCCCCTAGAAAGAGCAACTGGGTCTGACCATCCCAGGTTTTGAGAAGGTCTTCCAGCATCCCTGCTTTTCCGTGAACATCTCCAATTACATAATAGTCTGTCATCTTATTTCTCCCTATTTCTCAACAATTCTCTGGCTTGCGTCAGGGCTGCTTCCGTCACATCATCACCTGCCAACATCTTGGCAACTTCTTCCACTCGCTCTTCAACCGTCAAGAGACGAACAGTCGAAACTGTTGAATGGTCATTGCTAATCTTCTCAATAAAGAATTGATAATCCGCAATCGCAATCACTTGTGGTAAATGGGAAATAGCCAGAACCTGCCCATGTTGGCCAATCTTGTGAATCTTCTGTGCAATAGCCTGAGCTACACGACCCGAAACTCCTGTATCCACCTCATCAAAGACAATGCTGGTCTTACCTTCTTTACGTGAAAAGGCTGATTTGATAGCTAACATGAGACGAGATAATTCTCCACCAGACGCAACCTTGACCAAGGGTTTAAAATCTTCACCAGGATTGGTTGAAATATAAAACTCAACCATTTCATTTCCCTCACGACTGAATTTGCCCTTGCTAAAACGAACCTGAAACTGGGCCTTTTCCATATAAAGGTCTTGCAGTTCTTGTTTAATCTCAGCTTCGAGCTGCTGAGCCAAGTCATGACGAGCAGAGGCAAGCTGGCCTGCCAAATCAACAAGATTGACTTCCAATTTCTTAAGCTCTGCTTCCATGTCTTCAGAAGAAAGATTATTGCCTGTCAAGAGATTGTATTCTTCCGTAATCTTGGCAAAATAAAGCAAGACATCGTCTACAGTCCCACCATACTTACGGGTAATAGTATGAAGGAGGTCCAAACGATTCTCAACCTGCATAAGACGATTGCCGTCAAAATCAAGGTCCTCAATAATAGCTTCCAGACGTTTGCTAATGTCTTCTAAGACATAGTAGGTCTCAGACAGAGAGCTCGAAATTTCACGGTATTCAGGATCGTACTCTTCGACACTTTCCATGTCATTCATGGCTGAACGAACATTGGCTAGACTTGAAAAGTCTTCATTGTCTAACATACTGTAGGCATTGGTCAACGTATCCGCAATGTTTTTATGGTTGAGGAGTTTATCTCGCTCTTGGTTAAGAGTCAAGTCTTCACCTGCTTGCAAATTTGCTGCTTCAATCTCTGCCATTTGAAATTCCAACATTTCGATACGTGCCTTATGTTCCTGTTGGTTTTTCTTGACTTCCAGAACCTGCTTGCGCATTTTTCGATAAGCATCAAAACTCGTTTGATAGGTTTCTTTTAAGTCCCAAAAAGCTGTATCGCCAAATTCATCCAACATCTGGATATGCAGTTGAGGGCGCATTAACTCTTCTTGGTCATGCTGACCATGTATATCCACCAGATGTTGCCCAATAGCACGCAAGACAGACAGATTGACCATCTGGCCATTGACACGGCTGATACTCCGACCATTTTGCAAGATTTCTCGACGGATAATAATTTCATCCCCCATTTCCAAACCTTGCTCATTAAAAATTTCCTGCAAAAGGCGACTATTCTCAACGGAGAATAGTCCCTCAATCTCTGCCTTTGGCGCACCATGACGAATAACATCTGTCGTAGCACGAGCTCCCAACATCATATTCATGGCATCAATGATAATCGACTTCCCTGCACCCGTTTCACCAGTCAGGACAGTCATTCCCTTTTCAAAATTGAGGGAAATAGCCTCAATAATGGCAAAGTTTTTTATCGAAATTTCAAGTAACATATAGACCTACCAATTTTTTACTTGTTCAAAGATTTCCTCAGCTAGACTTTCACTTCTGGCAATGACTAAAATCGAGCTATCATCAGCCAAACAGCTAAAAATTTTGTCCGCAAAAGTCTCGGTTAACTGAGCTTTTACAAAAGCTGTATTTCCTGGGATAACTTGGAGATTAATCATCTTATCCATCAATTCTGCCGATTCGATATTGTCTTCAGCCAGTTGCAAACTTTTTACGATTGATTTTGGCAATTCGTAGACATAGGTATTGTCTCTCAAAGGAATTTTGACAATGCCTAGCTCTTTGATATCACGTGATACTGTCGCCTGAGTGGCAGTAATGCCTGCCTCTTTCAAATGTTCTACAATTTCTTCTTGCGTACCGATTTGATAATCTGTCACAAATCGTCTAATTTTTTCAAGTCTCTCTTTTTTATTCATTTTTAAATTGACTATGCGCCCTCTCTACTACTTCTTCAATATCAGCAAGAACCTGATTGCTTGCTGACTCTTCTTTTTTCAAATATGCTAAAAACTCAATATTTCCATGACCACCTTGGATGGGAGAAAAGTCCAATCCAAGGACTGAAAAGCCTTCCTCTACTGCCATGGTTGTGACAGATTCAAGGACATGTTGATGGACCTTGGCATCGCGAATAATTCCATTTTTCCCAATCTGCTCACGTCCTGCTTCAAACTGGGGCTTAACCAGAGCCACAACCTGACCTTGATCAGCCAAGACACGGTGCAAGGCTGGAAGGATCAGACTGAGGGAAATGAAACTCACATCAATACTGGCAAAGCTAGGTTCCTGCTCGAAATCAGTCTTTTCAGCATAGCGGAAATTAAACTGCTCCATGCTGACAACCCGTGGGTCTTGGCGTAATTTCCAAGCCAACTGATTGGTACCGACATCGACTGCAAAGACCAATTCAGCACCATTCTGTATCATAACATCTGTAAAGCCCCCAGTAGAAGCACCGATATCAATCGTAGTCGCGCCATCCACCGACAAATCAAAGACCTGCAAGGCCTTCTCCAGTTTCAAACCACCACGGCTAACATACTTGAGTTTCTCCCCCTTGAGTTTTAGCTCGGTGTCATCTGGAATTTTCTCTCCTGGCTTGTCAAATCGTTCTCCATTAAGGACTGCTACGACTAGGCCAGCCATGACACCGCGCTTGGCCTGCTCTCGCGTTTCAAACAAGCCCTGTTTATAAGCTAGTACATCCACTCTTTCCTTAGCCATTGATTCTCAAACTTTCTACTACTTTCACAATCGATTCTGTTTCAAAGGGAACCTGCTGGGCAATTTCTTCTAATTTTGCATTTGCTTGATCCAAGGTTTGGTTACAAAAGGCAATGGCCTCTTCCAAGCCCAACAAGGCTGGGTAGGTTGACTTTTCAGCCTGTAAATCCTTTTGGGGTGTCTTACCGATTTCCTCAAAACTAGCTGTCACATCTAGCACATCATCTCTGACTTGAAAGGCAAGCCCAATCAATTCACCAACAGTTTTCAGTTTTGCTTGTATTTCAGGTGCCAATTCCGCAATGATAGCAGCCGCTTGGAAGGGATAGGCTAGTAGTTTTCCAGTCTTATTAGCATGAATAGTCTGGAGTTCTTCCAAAGACAGGTGCTGGTGTTCACCCTCCATGTCCAAAACCTGACCTGCTACCATGCCCAGACTACCTGACGCTAGGGATAAGTTGGCAATCAAGTCCACCTTGATCTGACTTGGCAAATCTGTCTGCGCTATCAAGGCATAGGGATCTAGGAATAAAGCATCTCCTGCCAAAATGGCCATTGCTTCTCCAAATTTCTTATGATTGGTCAATCGTCCCCGACGGTAATCATCATCATCCATAGCTGGAAGATCATCGTGAATCAAGCTCCCTGTATGGATCATTTCCAAGGCAGCTGCCACTTGCGCGTGAGCAGGTTTAATAGCGACCTGCAAGGCTTCCAGAACTTCTAACAAAAGAAAAGGCCGAATACGCTTGCCACCAGCATGAATGGAATAGAGAACCGATTCTCTCAAACTAGAAGCAAACTGCTGGTCTCCATAAAAATCTTCCAAGGCCGACTCGACAAGAGCTAATTTTTCTTGCTTTTTCATTCAAAATCACTTTCTGTTCCGTCTTCTTGCATGACCTTGACCAAAGTCTTTTCAGCCTTGTCCAGCGTCGCTTGGAGCTCTTTTGACAAGACCATGCCTTTTTGAAAGGCAGCAATCGCATCTTCTAGAGCAATTTCACCATTTTCCAAACTTTGGACAATGGTCTCCAGTTCTGCTAGATTTTCCTCAAATTTCTTTTGTTTCGACATCTTTAACCTCTAATTCTACTTGACCATCTCGCATCAAAAGCGTTACTTGGTCTTTTTTCTTCAAACTCTCAACCGAATCGACAACGGACTCTTCTTTTTTGACAATAGCATAGCCACGCGCCACGATTCGACTGGTATCCAGCATCAGCAGGGCTTCTGAAAGTCGCTTGACCTCAGAAACCTTGGCATCATAAACCAGCGCCATTTGGCTACGTAAGAGCTTGTCCAACTGACCTAGGCGGTCTTGATAACGCTGGATTTTGGTAACAGGTGATAATTGGACCAGTTGATGCGTCCTTGATTGAACTATTTGCTTGTTATCAGAAATCTGTGTTCGCAAACTTTGTTTTAATCGCAGTTGCAGTTGGTCCAAGCGTTGCAAATAGCCATCATACAAGCGCTCTGGCTGTCTAAAGATAACAGACTGACTGCATTTTTTCAAAGCTTCTTGTTTCTTCGATAGGACATTTCGGACTGCTGTTGCCATCCGTTTTTCTTGATTCTGCAAATGAGTTAATAGATCCAACTTGGTCACAGGTGTTGCCAGTTCAGCAGCTGCTGTTGGTGTCGCAGCCCGTCTATCTGCCACAAAATCTGCCAAGGTCACATCTGTCTCATGGCCCACACTAGAAATAACTGGCAAACGAGATTCAAAAATAGCCCGTACCACAATTTCTTCGTTAAAGGCCCAGAGATCCTCGATGGAACCACCACCACGACCAATAATCAGCAAGTCCAAATCGTCCTGTTGATTAGCACGCGCAATATTTCGAGCAATTTCCTCCGCAGACCTCTCACCTTGCACCTTGGTCGGATAGAGAAGAATATCGACACCTGGAAAGCGCCTGCTGACGGTCGTGATAATATCTCGAATAACGGCTCCACTACGACTTGTCACCACACCAATTCTCTTAGAAAATTGGGGCAGAGGTTGCTTGAATCGTTCTTGAAACAGGCCTTCTTCTGTCAATTTTTTCTTGAGTTGTTCAAACTGAATCGCAAGCGCTCCAACCCCATCAGGCTCAGCCTTTTCAATGATGATGGAGTAGCTACCGCTCGGTTCATAGACCTGTACACGCCCAATTACATTGATTTTCATCCCTTCTTCCAGATCGAAGCCTAATTTCTGATAAATCCCAGACCAGATAGTCGCTTGAATAACTGCATGGTCGTCTTTTAGGGAGAAATATTGGTGAGTAGGTCGTTTACGAAAGTTGGAAACTTGACCAGTTAAATAGACCCGTTCCAAGTAAGGGTCTTTATCGAATTTCATTTTCAGATACTTGGTCAAAGTTGTTACCGATAAATACTTTTCCATCTCCACCTACTACTCATTTCCTTGCTCTTTCATGGGTATTATTATACCAAAAATATGCCTAAAAATCTCCATTTATGTACCATTATGAGGGAAAAATAGAAAAAGGAGGCAAGGCCTCCACATCTGATTATTTGCTGTTTCGAGCTTCTTCCAAAATCTTTGCAATCTTGGTTGTCAACAGGTCGATAGCCACTGTATTGCTGACCCCTTCAGGAATGACGATATCAGCATAACGCTTAGTTGGCTCGATAAACTGATGATACATAGGTTTAACCACACCTAAATACTGGTCAATAACGCTATCCAAGCTACGACCACGTTCTTCCATATCACGCTTAATACGACGAATAATGCGCACATCATCATCTGTATCCACAAAAATTTTGATATCCATCAAATCGCGCAGACGCTTGTCCTCCAAGACCAAAATTCCCTCAACAATAAAGACATCTTGAGGCTCCTGACGATAGGTCTTGCTACTCCGTGTATGCTCTGTATAGTCATAAGTCGGGATGTCCACCGGACGCCCTGCCAACAATTCCTTAATCTGCTCAATCATCAAGTCTGTATCAAAGGCAAAAGGATGGTCGTAGTTGGTTTTGACACGCTCTTCAAAGGTTAAATGAGACTGATCCTTGTAGTATGAATCATGCTCAATCATGGAAATCTTTTCATCAGGAAAATGCGATAAAATGGCTCTTGAAACACTGGTCTTACCACCACCAGAACCACCTGTCACTCCGATAATGATTGGTCTATTTTGCATGCTATCCTCCGTTTTTTTATCCGTCGTCTATTCTATCACATTTTTAGCAAAATTTATAGTCTGGTTTGGATAGTCTAGGGGAAACAACACTCCCTACACCCCCAGTTAGATTAGCTAAAAACCTTCCTAGGCTTATAGATATTGCCCCGTTTTTCTAGAATGGCTAGCAATGTATCGCCTTCAAAAGCAGCCAATTCTTGGTTTGTTTGGTCGAGTTCGATAAAACGACCAAAGCGCACTTCTGTAGCCTCTTCTTGATTTAGGAAAACTTTGACAAGGTCCCCCGTCCCAATCTCTAGAGGATGGAGAAAGTCCAATTGGCCAGCCTCCACTTTTGTAGTAATTTCTTCCAAGGTAAGAGCATCTTCTAACTGTAACCCTGCAGCACTTGTTCGTGTCAAATGAGACATATGAGCCGCATAACCCAATTTTTCTCCCAAGTCAACCGACAAAGTACGGATGTAAGTCCCCTTACTGCATTTCACGCGAAAAGTAAAGCGTGCAAGTTCTCCCTCATAAGAAATCGGACTTGTTCGCTCAAATTGATAAATGGTAACCTGACGCTCTGGACGCTCTACTTCTTGGCCAGCACGCGCATACTCATAAAGCTTACGACCATTGACCTTGACAGCCGAATACATAGGTGGAATCTGGGTAATAGATCCAATCAAACTAGCGATTGCTTCATCGATAAGCTTTTCATCCAAGGGCGACAGAACGGGTGTCTCATCGACCACTTCCCCACTAGCATCCTCTGTCGTCGTTGAATAGCCCAGAGTGATTTCCCCCTCATAGACCTTGCCCTCGTCCTGCATAAACTCGACCATGCGTGTCGCCTTGCCAACTGCAATGGGCAAAACACCCACTACATCCGGATCCAAGGTCCCACCATGACCAATTTTCTTGGTTCCCAAAATCTTACGCAGTTTAAAAACCGCATCATGCGAAGTCATCCCCGCTTCTTTTTTTAAGTTAATAATACCGTTCATTTTTGCTTTCTCACTCCCCCTTCAATGCTTCAAATTTAGCTTTCATGGTTGGATTTTTTCTGGTCAATTTTTTAACTGAAACATCTTCTAGTTTATTATTTGCAAGGCGAAGTTGGTTTTCGGATGTAGTTAGGAACTTCTTGACCTCTTCCATGCGTTTGATGGCCTTGTCTATTTCATCGATAGCTTTGCCAAAGTTAGTTGAAGCTGAATTGTAGTTCTTGGCAAAGGCTAATTTAAAGGCATCCAAATCTTCCTCAAAATGTGTAATATCAATATTTTGCTCCCGAACCAAGGCCAACTCCTGCTTGTATTTCAAAGAATTAAGCGCGGCATTTCTCAAAAGCCCAATCAACTGGATAAAGAACTGAGGGCGAACCACATACATCTTTTCATACTCGTGGCTAACGTCAACAATCCCTGTATTAAAGTAATCGTTATCGGCCTCAAGCATGGTCACCAAAACCGCATATTCGCAGTTCTTCTCCCGACGGTCCTTGTCCAATTCCTTGTAAAAATCTGCATTCTTGTGCTTCTTCTCTGTTCCGTCAGCTTCATTTTTCATCTCAAACATGATGGAAATGATTTCCACTCCATTTTCATCACTCTCACGGAAAATAAAGTCCCCCTTAGAACCACGCGCAGAAACCTTGTTATCCTTTTCAAAGTAGGCATTTGGAAAGGCAAAACTACGGACCTTGTTAAACTCACTCTCTGCATACTGTTCCAGACTTTCACCGATAGCTTTTGTAGATTGTTGAGCCTTAAAGTTCTTGTAAAATTCGACTTGTTCACTGGCTGCTTTAAGTTGGGCTTCATAGTTTTGCTTAACAGAAGCTAAAGATAATTCATTTTCTTTTTCTTGCAAGAGGAGTTGATTTTTGACCTGATCTCGTTCTTTTTCAAGGTCAGAAAGGGTCTTTTGCAGTTGATTTTCATGTTCCAAACGCAAGGTGGCCAATTGGTTTTCCAAGGCCTGTACTTCCTTGTCCTTAGCCAAGAGAGCCTGATGGCTTGTCTGTTCAACCTCCTTCTTGGCCAATTCCTTCTCTGTATCAAAGTTTTGGATTTGACTCTGCAATTGCGCGATTTCTTGGTCTTTTTGAGCTAGTTTAGACTGTTGCTCATTCATAGCCTTTTGCTCAGCCAAGGCCAGTTCCTGCTTCATGCGATCGTGCAATTCCTTATCAAACTCTGCTGTTCTCACTTGGGACAAGAGTTCGGCATACTGACTTTCATTTACTGTAAAGACTTCACCACAGTTTGGACATTTGATTTCGTTCATAACTTTCCTCTTTCTAGACTTCTTTAACCATTATATCATGCCTGAGGGAAAATCAAAAACAGTGAGTCGAAACCCACTGTTTATCTTCTTTTACTTTAAATTTTTTCCAAGGCCAAACGCAAATCTTCAATCAAATCATCTACATTTTCAAGACCAATAGACAAGCGGATTTGGTTTGGTGTAACACCTGCTGCTTCTAGGTCTTTTTCTGACAATTGACCGTGAGTGGTTGTGGCTGGATGGACAACAAGCGATTTAGCATCTGCCACATTTGCAAGGTCAGAGAAGATTTCCAAATTATCAATAACCTTGCGTGCTTCTTCCTCCCCACCTTTGACATGGAAAGTAAAGATTGAACCCACACCTTTTGGCAAATATTTCTCAGCCAAGGCATGATATGGACTGTCAGCAAGTTTTGGATAATTTACCTTCTCTACCTTGGGATGGTTGACAAGGAAATCAACAATTTTCTCTGCATTTTGAACATGGCGTTCCACACGAAGAGAAAGGGTTTCAAGTCCTTGGAGCAAGAGGAAGGCATTAAATGGCGATAAGGCAGCACCTGTATCACGGAGCAATTGGACACGAACAGCGATAATAAAGGCTGCTGCACCAACATCACGAGTATAGCTTAAATTGTGGTAACTTGGGTCTTCCTCAACAAATTGAGGGAATTTCCCTGAAGCTTCCCAGTCAAAACGACCACTATCGACAATCACTCCACCAATAGTTGTACCATGCCCACCGATAAACTTAGTCGCAGAGTGAATGGCAATATCTACACCGTGAGAAAAGACGTTAATCAAATAAGGTGTAGCAAAAGTATTGTCCGAAACAAGTGGAATTTGATGCTTATGAGCAATCTCAGCCAATTTCTCCAAGTCAGGAATGTTAATCAAGGGATTCCCCAAGGTTTCAATTAAGACAAGCTTGGTATTGTCGTTGATAGCTGCTTCTACTTCCTCCAAATTATCCACATCGACAAAGGTTGTTGTGATACCATAACGAGGAAGGGTTTCTTTCAAAAGATTGAAGGTTCCACCGTAAATAGTTGATGCTGCTACAACATGGTCACCAGCGTGGGCAAGCGCCAAAATCGTATAAGTCACTGCGGCCATACCTGATGCTGTTGCAAGTGCTCCGACACCACCTTCAAGAGCAGCAATTCTTTCTTCAAAAGCAGCTGTTGTAGGGTTGGTAATACGAGTATAGATATTCCCTGGTTTTCTCAAGGCAAAAAGATCCGCACCTTCCTGCGTATCATCAAAAACGAAGGATGTTGTTTGATAAATCGGCACTGCACGAGACTTGGTAGCTGGATCCACAACTTGACCAGCATGTAGTTGCAAAGTTTCAAATTTAAAATCACGAGTCATAAAACGACCTCCAAATAGTTTGATTAAGGATATTGTAGCACCTTAAGGTATAGTTTACCAATATTAGTTTTCTATATTTTGATATAAGAACTAACTATTACCTTATTTTAAAAACGAAAAAGGCACGATTCAATCGTGCTCAGTTTCTTAATCTACATAAGTATCTTCGTTTTTATTGAGGAAGGCATATGGAAGCCCCATCAAGAGACCACCGCCAATCAAGTTTCCAACGAAGGTTACACCCCAGTGGCGAAGCATATTTCCAACACCGAAGTTGGCAATTGAGTCAGCAGCAACACTGAATTTCACAATAGCGAAAGAAGCAAAGTTCGCCGCAATGTGCTCGTTTGTTAAGAATACAAACATGTAAATTGCTGATAACACAAGCCAAAGTTTGGCACCACCATCTTTGACCAAAACAAATGAAAGAATCGCAATATTTACGAAAATATTTGCCAAAATCGCCTCAAGCAAGATTAATTCATTTGAACGGCCTAACTTCATCTCTACAACCCCAGAGATGAAACTATCGTGAGTCAGATTTGCATAAGCTGCTGAGTGGGCAAAGCCCCAACCTGCTATCAAGGCCCCGATAAGGTTGAACAAGGTACAGTAAAGTAAAATCTCAGCTGTTTTTCTCCAAGAGATTTTTTTCAAGAAACTACCAGCAGTCAAGAACATCATGTTTGATGTTACCAACTCGGCATTCAAGAAAACAATGTAGGCCAAACCCCAAGCAAAGACAAAGGGGAAGAGGAAGCGTCCACTACCTGGTGCAATTTTATTAATCAAGTCAGCCCCAACTGCACCTGCAGCTGTACTGAAAGTTAAGAATGCACCTGCGAACATAGAACGAATCGCATACTTAAATTTGCTTTGACTATAAAGACTTTCTTTCTTCTTGCAAGCAAATTCAATCTTTGAGATAAATTCTGAAGAAACCATAATAAACTCCTAAAACTTTTATTTGTGATAATTATAACATAAAATCGATATGATGAAAAGCCTTTCCTAATTGCATTTTTGATAAATTTGGAAAATTCGCAATCGTTTACATTGTTTTAATAACAAGCTTTTAGAAGTTTTAGTTATCAGAATATTGAGGTTGCATGGAATAACTTTTATTCTATTTAATATATTTTATTGTTACAATTTAAAAACGATTTTCTCTGCAAGCCTATTTTGTAAAAGAAAAAGAGAGAATCGTTCTGATTCTCCCTGATACACTAACTCTTCTTAATCAACATATGTATCTTCATTCTTATTTAGAAAGGCATACGGTAAACCAATCAGAAGACCTCCACCTATAAAGTTAGCAATGAAAGTTACACCCCAATGTCTAAGTATATTTACCAAATCAAAATGAGGTACTTGATCAGCAATCATGCTGAATTTCATAATACTAAAGGAAGCAAAATTGGCAGCGATATGCTCATTGGACAGGAAGACAAACATGGAAATAGCTGATAAAATCATCCATAGTTTGGCGGCACCATCTTTAACTAGTATAGATGAAAGAATGGCAATATTTACAAATACATTGGCAAGAATTCCCTCAATCAGGACTAAATCACTTGAACGCGCCAATTTCTTGGCTACAAGCTTAGGAAGGAAACTATCATGGGTCAGATGAGAAAATGCTGATGAGTTAGCAAAGGCCCATCCAGCTACCAAGGCACCAATTAGATTAAATAGAATACAGTATAGTAAAATGATTACTGCCTTTTTCCAATCCATCTTTTTTAAAAATGCGCCTGCTGTTAGGTACATCATGTTGGATGTAACTAACTCAGCATTTAGAAAAACGATATAAACAAGTCCCCAAGCAAAAACAAATGGGAAAAGAAAATACCCACTACTTGGAATAATACTGTTTAATAAATCCGCACCAATAGCACCTGCAGCTGTACTGAAGGTTAAAAAATCACCTGCAAACATGGAACGAATCGCATACTTGAACTTACTTTGATTGAAAAGACTTTATTTCTTATGACAATAATAATCTATCTTCGAAATAAACTCTGAAGAACTCATAAACATCCCCTAACTCTTTATATTTGTTATTATAAAATAAAAAGCAAAGAAATAATAATTTTTTAAAATTTAACTATTTATATCTACTTTAAGATTACACACTTTGTATTATTAGTTATGGTATAAAAAGAGTCAACAACCTCCACCTTTGTTTCAATCTGTCTTTAAAACATTTCTTAAGGATAAAGCTAAAATCATCACCATCCCTCAATGAGAGTATTCCAAAACCCAAGTAAGATTACTAGTAACATCATTAAACTTAATATTTTTGATTTTCAGAATATTATATTAGATTGAATCTAGAATCGCACAATATCTCTTCCAAAATATTTATAGAAATTGCTTTAAATTCCTTAATCAATTTGTTCAGATTCTATTTCAATATACTATAACAACTGCAATAAACAAATTTTCATAGCTCTAAATATAAAATGGAGAAGACATGGATTGTCCTCTCCAGATATTATCTTTTCACTGACTTATCTTAACTAAATTGTTTATATGGTTGATTGAAAGCTGTTAGAATTTCATCAGATGTCTGTGAATAATCTTTTGTTTCTTTCAAATCACCTTTTACAATAATACGTTCTGTAGCGGCAAGGTCTTCACAGGTTACTAATGTGATCTCATTGACCCCTTCTCTATCATCAACCTCATCAACACGATCTGGTGTAACACGTTTGACTTCACGTATTTCATAAGTATAAACTTTATTTTTATCAGTTAGATAAATTTTCATACCATTTTTAGCGTTATCCAAAGGAGAGAATAACATTTTATTAGCATTATCAACACCAAAAATATGATGACTAGCTAGACTATAATTTCCTTCCCCCATAACTTGATCTCGCTTCATAGTACCTGCACCATAATATAGATTTACGTTATTCAATCCTTTAAAAATTGGCAGATTCATTTCTAATTCAGGAATAGCAATTCCACCAATAACTGGTAATTTTTGAGTATCCCATTGAGAAGCTAAAACAGCTTCAGAAGAAATTGCTTTGACCGAATCAAAATCAAAATTTCCTTCGGTTTCTTGATTTTCTTCTAATTTCTCTTTTGAGACCTGACTAACTTGATACTTATTAGTATTCCAAACCATAACCATATCACGCAGTTTAGCATTAAAAATCAAAGCAATTGATAATAGAATCAAAAATCCTGCTAAAATATTGATTAGTAAATTTTTACGATTTGTTTTCTTTTTATTCTTTTTATGAGACATTATGCTTCACCTTCTGTTTCGTTTTCTGTCCCAACTTCTTCTTTTTCTGCTGCTGCAACCGTAGTAAAGGTTACAATTTTAGCATCTTGATCCAGGCGCATCACTTTAACTCCCATAGTTGAGCGACCTGTTTGTGAAATATTGGCAACATTGGTTCGAATCATGACACCCGTATCAGTGATAATCATCAAGTCTTCATCGCCTTTAACTGTTAAAAGACCTGATAGAGGACCATTTTTTTCAGCTACATTAGCCGTCTTCATCCCTTTACCACCACGACCTTTTGTTGGATATTCAGTCGCAACTGTACGCTTCCCATATCCTTTTTCAGTAATAATAAGAACTTCATCTTGATCAGTAATTACGCTCGCTCCGACTACTGTATCTCCATCACGGAGGTTAACACCTTTCACACCAGTGGCGATACGACTCATGCCACGAACAGCTGATTGATTAAAGCGAACTGCATAACCAAACTTGGTCCCAATGATAATATCCGTATCTTCTTCTGTCAACAAGACATTAATCAACTCATCTTCGTCCTTGAGATTCAAAGCCTTGAGACCATTCTGACGAATGTTAGCAAATTCCTTGACGCTGGTTCTCTTCACGATACCATGACGGGTTGTGAAGAAGAGATAGGCTTCATCACTGCGTTCAGATTCAACATTGATGATAGTCTGGATACTTTCGCCTTCATCCAATTTCAAAAGATTGACAATCGGCAATCCCTTGGCAGTACGGCCATATTCAGGAATTTCATATCCTTTAAGGCGATAGACTCGACCTTTATTTGTGAAGAAGAGTAGATGATCATGAGTGCTAGTTGACACTAACTCTCGGACAAAATCATCATCCTTAACCCCGGTTCCTT